>NZ_NRJG01000008.1 GCF_003585935.1 Psittacicella hinzii | reverse complement strand
GATAAAGCAAACTAAACCAAGCTTGTGAGTTTACTGTAAGCTATAAATAGTAACTATTAGTGATTTTTATAGTGATATTTATAAGCAGTAAATCTTTTTTGTGTTTAGGCAAAGATTTAACTTTATGAGTTGTCTACTTCTTGGCAATAGCTAAGCTTAAGTAAATTAACTTAAGCCTAAAATTTAATACTAAAAGCTTTAGCTTTTACTAATTACCTTTATTCCAACTCAAGTTTGTTAAAGTTTAAAGTTAAGTGATTAAGCCCACATCTTATAAAGTATCTTTTAATAAATCTCTATTTATCTTAAACAAATATAAATTCGGTGCTAGTTATGCTTAGCGCTAACAGCTCCAGCATTTCAAATAGGTTTAGCATACCGACTAAATCTTCACTGTATATCTGTAAGAGATAACTTGTTTATTTAAATCTTATCCTTAAGAGCAAACAATAAACAATATACTTTTATAGATCCTCATCAACTTTTTACCAGCTTATTTTTTAAGCTACTTTTACCCTCCTACTCCAATCGGTTAATTTTTATCTTTATAAAAATATCTTACTTACAATTTAAAAACATAAATAAAAACCTTGGTGTAGCACCAAGGTTTTTACCGTTTTACTATTTAACGTAATTTGTAATTACTACTTCGACTGTACGATCAGGTCGTCGTCCAAGCTCTGCACTATATCTAGTTTCAGGTTGAATAAAATTAATATTAAACTTGTGAGCAATACACCAGTCTAAAAGTTTGTAATTGTATGTTCCCTTAAACTGCAATACAGTTGAATAAGCAAAGCGAATTTTATTCTGATCACACAGTACTAAGAAGTTAAAGAGATTTTGCTCATCTGTATCATTCCATACTGGATTATCACCATAGACTACAGGAGATAAAGTATATGGAGGATCTAAATAAAGAAAAGCATTCTCTTGTACTAATTGGGCAATGTCCATTTGTAAATAGTCGTTATCTACAAAAGTAATTGGTAGTTCTTTTATTTTAGGTAAAAAGGCTTTAAACTTTTCTCGTAATTTAATACTATAATCACGTTTACCTACAGGTTGATTGTAATCACCTAAATTATTAAAACGCACTATATTGTTAAAGCCATAAATAAGTAATAACAATAAGCGAATTAAAATAGGTTCATCAAAGACTAAATTGTCTTGTGAAGGTACTGCAGCCGAAACAATATTCACCTCTCGTTTAGAAGTGTGTGCTTGTCCATATAGATGAGTACGAACGCGTAATTGACGTAAAAGATGATTAAAATCTGAACGTAAATGCTTATAAGGTTCTTTATTATATTCAGCTAAACCATCATCAGAATTAGAGTCATAAGCACTATAACCATGAGCAGCTGAATTAGAAAGACCATACTCAGAAATTAAGTAATCAAGCTTTAAACTTAATTCCTCGTAGGTTTGTGTTTGCAGGTATTGCAGTAATTGAGTGATATAAGGGTTATTATCTACACAAGTAATAACTTTGGCATTTACATTAACCCCAATATTAGCCGCACCGGAAAACACATCATAGAAAAAGTTTATATTCTCGGGAAATAAACGAATAATCTGGTCAACAATACTATATTTACCTCCAGCATAATTTAAGGGCGAAGGTATATAGTTTTTTACCACCTGTTCATTATTACCTTGTTGCTCTTCATCTGCAAAATCAAATAAAGGTAAAAAGTCGTAAACTGGAGTTTTTTGCTCTTGGGTTGTTGCCGTAGTTTCGTTTAATAAAGGTTCAGGAATAAAGCCCTCAGGTACTTCCACCTTGGCTGGAACTTTTAATAAAAAGTCTATATCCTGATCATATTTTGCAATATTTACTTCAGTAAATAGCTTTGCTTGGATATTCTTTAAATCAGTTTTATCTTCAGTTTGCATCATCTAATTAAATTTTAAATTGCGCAATTACTTGCTCGAGTTTTTGCATAATTTGAGCTTGTTTTAAACGATTAGCAGGTTGAGCTTGCGGGGTGATTGATGTAGCTGTTGCTGAAACTTGCCCATCTTGTAATAGAATATTAAAGTTTTGGGCTAAAGATATTTGCTCGACACTCGAAATAGGTACTTGCTGTTGATCCATCAGCATTGCATAACCACGTTCAAGTGGCGCTTGCGGATCTAACGATTGGATTTTTTGTACTATATGCTCGAGTTGATTAAATATTTGTTGGTAACGTTGTTGCGCTAAGCTTTGTAAACGCTGCACTAAGAACTCAACCTCTTGACGTTTAACCGTTAACATATGCTGCACATTAATACTCATTAAACGGTGGTTTACGAGTGTTAGTTCTTGTACACGTTGATGAAAACGCATATTAAACTGGTTTTGTAAATATTGCTCCATTTGCTGTACTAGCGTTTGTTTCTGAGCAATATTTTGTTGTAAAACATTAGTTAAAGCTTGACGAACAAAACCTAATTGTTGCATATAATGCGGAATTAAACGTTCAGGATTATATTGCTGTACATAAGAGCGTAACGCAGTTACAAAGTGTTGTTTTTGTGCAATCTGTCCTTGCGTAAGCAGCTGAATATTTTGCTCTAAGTGCATTAAATACTGTTGACGATTTTGCAAGTTACGTACATAAGCTTGCTCTAAACGCATTAGCCCCTCTTGAATAAACGCATGGTAATTATTAATTACCTGCTGCGGATCACAAAGGGAAACTCGTTGATCTAGCTCACGCACTTTTTGTTCAAAGCGCCCTAAATGGAAACGCGCAAATTGCTGAATTTTCTGTTCACACTCATAGAGATAATTACGTAAACTTACACGTGGATAACTCACACTCTTAGCTGCAGCCGTTGGTGTTACACAACTAAAATCGGCTACTAAATCTGTTAGCGGATTATCTATTTCATGTCCAACAGCCGAAATAATCGGGATTTGTGAGTTAAATACAGCTTGTACAACTTGTTCGTCATAGAAAGCTAAAAGATCTTCAAAAGAACCACCACCTCGTCCTACAATTAGTACCTCACAACGTTGCTCTTGATTAGCTGTAGCTATTGCTTGCACAATTGAACTTACAGCATTTGCTCCTTGCACATTACAGTCATAGTTAATTAACTGAATATCTGGAGCTTCATAAGCAAAGATATTACACATATCTTTAAAGCCGGCAGCATTATTAGAAGTTACTAACCCTACTACTTTTGGAAATTGAGGGATTGGTTTTTTGTATGCAGGATTACGCCAACCTAGATCTATAATTTGTTGCTTTAATTTTTGAATACGTAACAGTTGCTCACCCATACCTCCTGCCAAACGCATGCGAGCAATGGTTAGCTGCATAGTTCCGCGCGGAGGATATACGGTTAATTCTCCATAAACCTCGACCTTTGCACCTTCGCAAAAGTCTTGAGCTTTTCCTAACATACGTTTTTCAAAATCAGCAAAAGCCGCAACGTAATTCCACAAATTAGCATTAATTTGTGCATCCCCGTCAATGTCTTTTAAAGTTAGATATGCATGTTTACCAGAAAATTTTAAACTAGAGATTTCCGCTTCAATATAAACGCCCCAGAAGTTATTCTTAAACTGATCCGCAACTCTACTTAAAAGTTGACTCACCGAAATTGGACGGATAACCGTTTTTTCTTTCACTTCTGGTACAGTTGTTGGTTCTATTGGTTTGGTTGCTGATTGAAGGATGTTTTGATCTACTTGAGCAGCAACTTGTTGAAAATCTAGTTCTAAATCCATGGAAATTTAAATAGTTACAAAAGATAAATTAAAAGCACAAATAAGGACAAAGGTTAAGTTTTAGCCTGATTTTATTATACCTTTTTTACTCTGATAGGTTTAGCCTATCTTGAGTTTTTCTTCAATTGAGCACGTAAATAAGGCTATTAGTAATTAGTAACTAGTAATTAACAACTGCAAGTATAAATCCCGTAATTGAGAGTAGATAAAAATTAAACTACACGTTATTTTTTTACATACTCCAATTTATCATTTTTGATTAACTAGATAAATCACGCTATAACTTACAATCTGTTAATAAAATTACCTTGCAACTTGTGGTAAAATATACAAAAATTTTTTAGTACTAAGATACTAACCATACGAAATAATCCTGCTCAAGATAAAGATGAGGAACTCGTTTTCTCTTCTCCTTATACCCTATGACACAAGATAACGCTGTAGATATTTATCAAGTAGAAATCTACCCAGAAGACATTTTAAGAACCAAAGCTACCCCTTACACAGCCGAAGAGTTTGGTGAGCAACTAGAACAAATCGGACAAAAAATGTTACGTACCATGTACGTACATGAAGGCATTGGTTTAGCAGCTAATCAAGTTAATATTGATAAACGTATTATCGTTATTGACGTTACTGAAGATAAAAGTAAACAATACATTATGATTAATCCTGAGATTACTCATAGTGAAGGTGAAGTGGCTATCGAAGAAGGTTGCCTTTCTGTACCAACCATTCGTGAATTTGTACCACGTGCGGAAAAAGTTACTTGTACTTACTTTGATCCGCAAGGTACACAACATACTTTAGAAGCTGACGGCTTACTTGCTATTTGTTTACAACATGAAATTGATCACTTAAATGGTGTAATGTTCTTCGATCATTTAGACAATTTCAAACGTAACCGTGCAATTGAAAAAGTACGTAAAATTAAGAAAAAAATGAAATAGTTTAAAGATTTAGTCTTAAATTTTTTCATTATCTTTGAATTAAGTTCCTTAGCCAAGAGTAAATATTGGCTAAAGTATTCCTCTTGCCCAAAGAAAGTTCTTTCTTTGGGCATAATTTTAGTTACCTATATTTATTCTCTATGACACAACCTTTAAAAGTGCTTTTTGCAGGAACTGCTGATTTCTCTGCTACTTTTTTAACTCCAATTATTGCTTCACAACACCAAGTAATTGGTGTGGTAACCCAACCTGATAAAGTATCTGGTCGTGGGAAAAAAGTGCAAATGACTAAAGTTAAAGAAATTGCAGTCGAACATAATATTCCTGTATACCAGTTTGAATCATCTCTACGTCATCCTGAAAACTACCAACAACTTTTAAAACTTGATTTTGATATTTTAGTGGTAGTTGCTTTTGGTGATATTCTTCCTTTAGAGTTAATTGATTTCCCTAAATACAAATCAATTAACGTGCATCCATCTTTATTACCTTATGGACGAGGTGCTTCTCCGGTGCAAACTACTATTGCTAATGGGGATGAGAAAACGGCTTTTTGCATTATAAAAATGGATGAAACTCTTGATACAGGTGACATTCTTTATTGGCAAGACGTAGAAGTTGCTGCTAAAGAAACTTCGGAAAGTCTTTTTGCTAAATTATCTGCTTTAGGTGGTCCGATTCTTATCAAGGTATTAGACGATATCCCTACTTATTTAGCCAATGCCCAACCACAAGCTCCATTAAATGTAGCCGAACCAAAGAAAACTTATACTCGTAAAATTAAGAAAACGGCAGGTAAATTCAATCCTGAATTAACCGCTCTAACTCTTGAACGCAAATTACGAGCTTATACACCATGGCCTGGTTTATATTTTGCTTATCCGGAAAAAGATGAACAAGATATTAAAGTTATTGAGTGTAATGCCTATGCAAACTGGCAAAGCGTAGTTGCGACATACGAACAAAAAGGACAACTTAATCGTCTGCAAGTTCGTGCAAATGCTTCTCTTAGGCAAGCTAACCTTGGCGCTGAACTGGGGATGATTATTGCGCAAAGTTCAAAACATCTATATGTCTTATGTGCAGATGATTCAATTTTAGAGATTTCAGCTGTACAACTACCTGGTAAAAAACCAATGGATATTAAGAGCCTAAGAAACGGTTATCCACAACTTTTAGTACCAGGTGTAATCTTAAATTAATTTTTAGCGTAGCACATTGTAAATGATTGATAATAAAACCTCATTTAAACCTCACCGTAAAAGCGAGACTTCGCCTAGTAGCGGTAAAACAAATAGCAAAAACAACCAAACGAGCCCGAATAAAAAGCAGCTCAACAAAGGTTCGCAGCAGGGTTATAAAAGTCATGCTAGACCAGCACAGAAAAAGACTAGCAACTCTAATCGTCAATCTAGAGAAAAACCAAGTAAAATTAAACAAGATTTTAATTCAGGTCTTTCCTATGGTCTTAAACAAGATCTACAACAAGTAGTTAAAGATCTTGATTTACGTCGTCTGGGTGTTAATCAACTTAAAGAACAAGTATGGCATAACCCTCGTTTCCAAGCAGCTTTAGCTATTAAAGCAGTGCTCGAAGATAAGAAAACCTTAACTCTTAATCTCGATGGTATTATCGATGATGTAAATAAAGGCTTTGTTGCAGAACTAGCTTACGGGGTTTTACGTTATTTACCGCAATTAAACTATATTGCTAATAAATTACTCGCTAAACCTTTTGAAGCTCGTTGCTATTTTGCGCATCTATGTTTACTTGGGGCTTTATATCAACTAATTTACTTACGTCAAGCTGAACATGCTGCGGTGTATGAAAACGTAGAGCTGGTTAAACGTCTATATGGAGCAGGGGTATCAACTGTAGTTAACGCTTGTTTACGTAATTTCTTACGTCAAGATGATGAACTAATTGAAGAAAGTCAAAAAGTTCTCTTAATGCCTAATTGGTTACACAAAGAACTTAGTCAGCGTGTACCAGAGCAACAATATCAAGCAATGGTACAAGCTATGAATACTAAAGCTCCTTTATGGTTACGTATTAATCCGCAAAAAACTACAGTCCAATCTTTTACCCAAGCCTTAAATGAGGCTGGTATTGCTTATGCTTTACATGAGCATTTACCGCAAGCTCTATGCATTACTAGCCCGTTAGATGTCAAACTAATCCCAGGTTATAACCAAGGTTGGTTCTCGGTACAAGATTTACATGCGCAATTAGCTGGTGTGATTCTTGCTCAAGCGCTAGTAGAGGAAAATAATAGTTTAAGCTTAGAAGCTAAAATCCAAGCTCCAACTAACAAGGGCGCCGCAAGTAATAATGGTCTACAGCCAGTACCATTAATTGTTGATACTTGTTGTTCTCCTGGTGGGAAAACTACTCACTTGTTAGAAATGTACCCACAAGCACAAATGATTGCCACTGATATCGATGCCCAACGTTTAACACGCGTGCATGACAATTTAAGTCGATTAGAGCAACAGGCGCAAATTATTTGTGCAGATGCTCGTTATCCAGAACAATGGTTACCTAAGGCGGTTGAAATTGCTATGGCGCATGATAGTCAATGTCGACAACAGAATCTTGAGCAACCGGTCGATCTCATGCTCTTAGATATCCCATGTTCAGGTACAGGAGTAATACGTCGCCATCCAGATATTAAATGGTTACGTAGCATGCAAGACATTGAGCGTTTATCGCAAATTCAATATGATATTCTAACTAACTCATGGCAATATGTTGCCGTAGGAGGCAAATTACTTTATGTTTCTTGCTCAATTATGGGACAAGAAAACGAACAAGTCATTCAACGCTTCTTAGCGCAACAAAATAATGTTGCTGTAGTATCATTAGATAATTTTGCGGAACAAAACTTAGACGCTCAAGCGATAGTTCCTACGAGTGTAGGTTTACAATTAATTAATCAAATTGAGCGTGGTGATGGTTTCTATTATTGTTTACTAACCAAAACCGCTTAATTTAGACATGTTAAAAGCCACTCATTTGAGTGGCTTTTATGCATTAAGCTTCTAATGCAATTACTAAATCAGTAAATTCTTGACCTACAAGTGGTAAATCTTCATTTAACGCTACAACTGCGGCAAAATGATCACTTACATAAGTAGGATTACTTAAAGCAATATCTTTACCATAGTTATAACCATAAGTTAACCCTAATACTTGCACTTGTGCAGCTAGACCGGCTTTAATGTCGTTTTCAGAATCACCAACCATTAACACACGTTGTTTATCGATAACACCAAAGTTTTCCATATGGCGTAATATACCTTCAGGATGAGGTTTATTATTTTGCAGATCACCGTCGGCATAAACCGCATCAAATAACTCATAAATCCCTACGCGTTCTAAAGCTGCTGGTGTTAAAAACTTAGGTTTATTAGTTAAAACCGCAAGTTTAACTCCTTGTGCTTTTAAACGCTCAAGTGATTTTCTTACTCCAGGGAATAATGAGATATTTGTATTACCATATAGATCGTAATAGCCTGTATGTACTTTAGTGAACTCTGGACGAGTTTTTAATAATTGCTCGTGAATAGTATCAACATCAGCTTGTGCTAACTCAGGCTTATCAGCTAAACAAGGAAAATTAGCTTTATCTTGTAACAGCTCACGACGTAACCAAGCATAGCATTCAGTAATTGCAGCTTCGTGACCTTTGCCAATCCAATTAGTTACTTCTTTTGTCGGTGGTAGAGGAAAACCAAAGTCTTTACAAGCTAAACGATAGGTATGGGCAATATCTTCGATAGTTGCTAAAAGTGTACCATCTAAATCAAATACCATTAAATCGTACATTGTTTTACTCATGTATTTTCTCCAATTCAAGGTTAACCCACAAAAGATAGACTTACATAATTTGGATCTTCTTGTTCAATTGCTAACTCACGTAATTCTGTAATTACGGCAGCATAATTATCTTCATTAAAAATTGCAGAACCTGCAACGAAATTCGTTGCTCCTGCTTTAGCTAATAAGCTAATAGTATCACGGTTCACACCACCGTCTACTTGGATTTCTACTTTACCTAATAGACCTTGTTTTTCTAATTCGGCTTTTAGAGCTTTAACTTTAGTTAAAGTGTAAGGTAAGAATTTTTGTCCACCAAAACCTGGATTTACGGTCATTACTAACACTAAATCTAATTGCTCTAAAATTGGGAACAGCATTTCTACAGGTGTAGCTGGATTTATTGCAATCCCTACGGTCATACCTAATTCTTTAATTAAGTTAATCGTACGGTCAATGTGAGTAATTGCTTCGTAAGAAAAAGTAATATGATTTGCACCAGCTTGTTTAAAGTAAGTTGCTAAACGCTCAACTTCGGTAGTCATTAAGTGCACATCAATTGGCGTACTAATACCGTAATTTCTTAAGGCTTGACAAATTGGAGCACCAAAAGAAAGATTAGGAACAAAGTTATTATCCATCACATCAAAGTGAATACGATCTGCTCCGGCAGCAATTACTTTAGCTACATCTTCACCAAGACGAGCAAAATCAGCAGATAAAATAGATGGTGAAATTACAATTTCTTGACTCATGAAATTACCTTAAAGTAGAACTTAGGGTTAAAAACTGTAGTTTTAGGCAGGGCTCTAAAATTGCCTTTATTATACACTGCCGAACTATAGATAAGGCGAGAATTAAGCATAAAACTACAAAATCATCTGGAAGAAATGATAGACCACAAAATAAATCTTAGGACAAAAATAAATCTTTGCGGTATATCTCTTTATACATAGCTAATCTAAAGTTATACCGCCCCACAAATTAATCATTATCCTAGTCTCGTTTTAAATCACGTTTAACTTACTTTTAAACTTACATTTAAAATCACCCTTACCTTACGTTTTTACTTAAGTTTAAAATCAAGTCAAAATTAAGTCTAAAATCTAATTCAAAATCTAGGCTTTTAAACTCTCCTTAAACCTTTGCTCAGATTATTCTTAGACTAAGGATTTTCTAGATAAACTAGTGAGACTAGAGCTCAAGACTTGCAATCTGTGCTAAAATAAAGAACCCAAGATAATCAGCAGAAAACAAATGTTTAACATTTATTTTTCTCTCTTTATCATAGAAAGCAAAAACTACTCATAGGCTAATCATAGGATATTTGTTTATCGCCTTTATGAGTCTTTTTACTTTCATAGTTTCATCACCTTTTATTGTTTACATACTCCTTTATTTTATTTTTAACTCTTTCCTAAGATAATTTAGGTTAAAAGTGCAGTATTACTAATACCTTAGTCTGTAGTTTTAACCTTAATTCTCTTTTTAACTTCAAGCTGAATTTGAGAGTCTATGTCTGAAGAACAAACAGAAAAAACTCGTAAGTTTGTGCACCTCAGAGCACACACTGATTTTTCCATTGTAACTGGGGTTATGAAAATTAAAGATATTGTAACCCTAGCACAACAATACAATATGCCAGCCGTAACTGTTACTGATTTAAATATGTTCTGTGGCTTAATTAAGCTATACGAATCAGCAACCGGTAGTGGCATTAAGCCTTTATCAGCAATAGATACGCAATTTTTAGATGATCGTGGTGTTTTACACGATATTACTTTATTTGCTAAAAATGAAAGAGGTTATGTAAATCTGCGTAAAATTATGACCGAAACTTACCTCCGCGCTCGTGGTAAGCAAGAAGTTGTAACAAACGCTCGTTCTTTACAAAACACTAAACGCGACGCTCGTATTTACATTACATATGCGCAAATGCAAGAGCACGTAGAGGGAATCCTCTGTTTATTACCAGCCTATTTTGGACCATTGGGTAATAGTGTGCGTGAAGATAAAATGGACTTTGCTGATCCAGTTTACGAGCGTTTAAAATCGATTTACGGTGATAATTTATACCAAGGTATTGCTCGTTGTAAACGCCCCGGTGAACGTGGTCTTGAACCTCATGTAATACGTTATGCTGCTAAATATCAAATGCCTTTAGTAGCGACAAACGACGTAATGTTTAAACGTCGCGGCGATTATCACGTACTGCAAATTCGTGAATGTATTTCTCAAGGGGTGGTAATGTCAGATTACCAACCTGACTACACTGAAGAGCAATACTTTAAATCAAGTGAAGAAATGATTAAATTGTTTGAGGATTTACCACAAGCAATTGATAATACTAACTTGATTGCGCAAATTTGTACGGTTAAATTTAAACTTGGACATAACGACTTACCTCGTTTCCACCTTGATCCAACCGATCCTAAGCAAGCAATCCTAGCCGAAGAGTTTAAAACCGTTCTTGAACAAAATCCTGATATTGACGAAGAAGAATGGATTCTCGATAAACTATCATGGCAAGGACTTGAAGAACGTTTAGAGTTCTTGTATCCAGATCCAACCGAACGTGAAGAAAAACGTCCAGCCTATGTAGAACGTCTTGAGTTTGAACTTAAGATTATTAAAGAGATGAAGTTCCCAGGATACTTCTTAATCGTTCAAGAGTTCATTAACTGGTCGAAAAACAAAGGAATTCCGGTTGGTCCTGGACGAGGATCTGGAGCAGGTAGTTTAGTAGCTTACAGTTTAAAAATTACGGACTTAGACCCGCTTAAATATGCCCTGCTGTTCGAACGTTTCCTTAACCCAATGCGTAAGTCAATGCCTGACTTCGACGTTGACTTCTGTAATGAAGGTCGTTCAACCGTAATCGAACACATGCAAGACCACTATGGTAAAGACTCGGTATCGCAAATTATGACTTTCGGTACCATGGGTGCCAAAATGGTGGTAAAAGATGTGGCAAGGGTATTAGGTATCGACCGTCGTAAAGCTGATGACTTAGCTAAAGTTATCATGGATAAGATTGAAGTTAAAACCATTAATGAAGATGGTGAAGAAGACGTAAAAACTTATAAAGGTAATTTAGCCAATAACGTTGAACATAACCAAGCTTTCCGCTCATATTACGAAAATACCGACGAACCAGAATACCGTAATATAGTTGAATATTCTCGTCCGCTTGAAGGACTAGTACGTCAAGTTGGTAAACACGCTGCTGGGATTGTAATTTCACCTATTGACATGAACGAATATTCGTCACTTTATATTGATGATAGTGGCGAGCAAAGTACACACTTTGATAAAGACGATATTGAACGTGCAGGTTTAGTAAAATTCGACTTCTTAGGTCTGAAAAACTTAACGATTATTAAAAATGCTTTACGTATGATAAATAAGCGTTACCAACGTGAAGGACGTAATGAAGTATTCGATATTAATACTATTCCTTTAGATGATCCTGCTACCTATAAACTTCTCCAAGATGGTGATACGCATGGGGTATTCCAGCTTGAGTCGGCTGGGATCACCAAACTGGTAATGAAAGCTTGTCCAAAAACGTTCGAGGACATTATCGCGATTATTGCTCTTTATCGTCCAGGTCCATTACAATCTGGGATGGTGGATAACTACATTAATCGTAAAAACGGGAGCGAGGAAGTTTGTTATCCAACCCAAGAATTAAACTTTGAAGTACTTAAAGATATTCTTGATCCAACCTACGGAGTTATCGTTTATCAAGAGCAGGTGATGCAGATTGCCCAAACCTTCTCTGGATATACTTTAGGTGACGCCGATAACTTACGTCGTGCCATGGGTAAAAAGAAAGCAGACGTAATGGCAAAAGAACGTAGTAACTTCGTGGCGGGGGCAGTAAAAAATGGCTTCCAAGAAGAACAAGCGTCAAGTCTGTTTGACTTAGTAGATAAGTTCGCGGGTTATGGTTTTAACAAATCACACTCGGCAGCCTATGCTTTAGTTTCTTATCAAACAGCTTACTTAAAAGCTCACTTTAGAGCCGAGTTCTTAGCTGCGGTTATGACCAATGCTCAATCAGACATCTCGAAGATCTACGGTACAGTAAAAGATCTGAAAAATGCTAAACGAGGCATTAAAATCGACTATATTCGCCCAAGTGTAAACTATTCGTTTGATCACTTTGATGTTGATAGTAAGGGTAGAATTATTTACTCTCTAGCCGCTTTAAAAGGGGTGGGGGTAGATGTAATTAAAGAAATGGTAAAAGAACGTGAACGTAACGGACAATTTACTGATTTCTATAATTTTATCGATCGTTGTGGCTCGTACTTTTCAGAAACCCAATTAAAAGTAATGATCTGTGCCGGTTGTTTTGATGACTTTATTAATGAAGGCAATAATGCGCAATTAGGTCATAGTCGTGAAGCTTACTTACATGTACTCAAACCTATTATCTCGGCTGTAAAACAAAGTTCATTTGGTAATCTCTTTGCCGAACTAACCGAAAACATTGATACCTATATCCGTCCAGAAATTGAAAAAGAAATCAAACACTGGAGTATCGAACAACGTGCAAGTAAAGAGTATGATGCGTTCAACTTCTACTTTGCAGGGCATCCGATTAACGAATACGCCGCTGAACGGGCTGCTATTGCCGATTGTAGCTGTTTAGATGATGTATTCCGCCGCTTTGAAGAATATACACAAGAAGTACAAAATGCCGTTGTTCATGGGATGCAGCGCCACCCAATGAAAAAATATACCATTGTGGCACACGTTGATGGAGCACGTAAAGATAAATCCTTTGATGGTAAACGAACTGTGCTTGACTTAGCAATCTCAGATGAATCAAGTAACTATCGTAATAATGTCTTTGTCGGAGCTTCGGCTAATGAAATTGCGCAGCTTATTGATGATTTACTCGAAGATGGCAAATGTGTAGTTGAGTTCCAATTCTCGTCATATCAAAAACGAGAAACTAAGGAAACGAACACTAGTATGCGCATTAAGAAAGTAATTCCACTACAACAATATTTAAAACACTGTATTGGTAAGATTACGGCTTTATTTGATGTGCGTAGTGTTGAAGCTATTGGCAATATGGCAAAATACCGTGACTATTATCTAGTCGAAAACGCCCAGTATCCTGGTGCTAATATGCCATTAACTTTTGAGATGATGTATTACACCAACTTTGGCGTTGCAACAAACGATAAAGTATATCTAACGCGCTATACTCCGGAGTTGCTAAAACACTTAAAAGAAATTAGCGGTATTCATAACATTAAGCTCGAGCTTACGTTTATTGATCCTGGTAAGTCTACTCGTGATGAAGATCCAAGTATGTATGAACGAGCAAGACCGGAAAACAATATGCCGGTTAATCGTAATACTGGAGCTGCAGCTAATGCTGCTACTATTTTCTAAAAATAGGGCAAAAAGTGATAGTCATCTCGATACCTATATACCTAAAGTTAAAATAATTTAGGTACACCTAAGATTACCTTGCGATCTTAAAATCAATCTCTCTAAATCTCGAAAGTAACATGAAGATCAAAATGATCAGTAGTGGAGTTTTCGGGATTTAGTCTTTTAAAAGGAATTATAAAAGTAGTAAAAATTCATTAAAGCAGCATGCTATTGCCAATTTTTGGCAGATTTCTCTGCAACTTTTACGCTTATGCCTTATAATACCTTACAGTAGTTATATCTTCGGTATCCAGATGTGAATCTCCGTACATATGTTGATATAGGCTATAAGTTTTTATTTTGGGCACTCAAATTAATTTTAATTTGGAGTGTAATCGCCAACGCAAGCCTAGCAAATTAGATCCTTGCTAATTTGTAGGAGCAGTCCCATATTAAGTTTTAAAGACTATGGAACGTACTTACTTACCTTTCGAACAACCGATTGAAGAATTAACCCAAAAGATTAATGCCCTGAAAAATTCAGCAGCAGCACAAAACTCTGGGGTTGATTTCCAAAGCGATATTGCTAGTTTAGAAAACAAGCAAGTAGAGCTAACTAAAAAAATCTTTAGTAACCTTTCTCCTTGGCAAATTACGCAAATTGCACGTCACCCAGATCGTCCATATACTCCAGACTACATTAAATTAATGTTTACTGATTTCCAAGAGTTATATGGTGATCGCGCTTATGCTAATGACTATGCAATTATTGGTGGTTTAGCACGTTTTAACGGCAAATCAGTAATGGTTATTGGTCACCACAAAGGACGTAAAGTACCAGAGAAAGTAAAATGTAACTTTGGTATGCCATCTCCAGAAGGCTATCGTAAAGCTTTACGTTTAGCAAAAATGGCAGAACAATTTGGTATTCCAGTTCTAACTTTTATCGACACAGCAGGTGCTTACGCAGGTGTGGGTGCTGAAGAACGTGGACAATCAGAAGCGATCGCACGCAACTTACGTGAATTCTCAAGCCTTAAAACTCCAGTAATCTGTACTGTAATTGGTGAAGGCGGTTCTGGTGGTGCTTTAGCTATTGGTGTAGGTGACTTTACCAATATGTTAGAGTACTCAACCTATTCTGTAATTTCTCCTGAAGGTTGTGCTTCAATTCTTTGGAAATCAGCAGAAAAAGCTTCTACCGCAGCCGAAGTTATGGGCTTAACTGCTAACAAACTGAAAAAAGTTGGTTTAGTAGATGAAATTATCCCAGAACCACTAGGTGGTGCACATGCTGATTACGAGCAAACTGCTAAAAACATTGCAAAAGTTCTAACTAAACAATTAAAACGTTTAGAAGGCTTAAGTAAAGAAGAATTAGTAGATCGTCGTTATGAACGTCTATGTGCATTCGGTGATTACGAAGAAGATAAAGAAAGCAACTAATCAATTATCAAGCAGATTAGCTAAAAGATAATTTTAGTAATCACAATTAAGAAATTCCAGTTGTCACACAACTGGAGTTTTCTTTTATCTAAAAAAGCTTACTCTCATACTTCAAATAAAATCCATCGAGCCTTTAGACGTAAAATTGGCAAAAATATCTATTTTGTCGGCTAATTGGTATATAATTAATAAAAAGAGAACAAGTAAATTAGAACTTTTTCTAGATAACTTCTACTTAATCCACAATATCATTTTAAACTTTAATCAGATTTAAACTCTATAATACGTAAATATATTTGCGTAAAAGCTTATGATCTGCTATAACTAAAATAAGCTCGTGCTGGAGTTTAATCAACTTCGATTTTTACCATTTAGAGATTTTAATATTTATGAGTACTACTACCACAAGCATCCTAGTCGTTGTTTTATTCGTTGCGGGAATCTTACTCGGTTATTTATTAGCTAGAGGTTCTGGTGGTAACGAAAAACGTATTCACGAGTTAAAATCAGAATTAACAAGTGTACGTAAAGCTCACCAAGAATCTTTAGAACAAGTAAATGCAGCTCTTGATAGTGTTAAAAACCTAGCTGTAAACATGGCTGCAACTTACAAGTCTTTAGAATTTACTAAAGCTTCTTTAGAAGGTCGTCAAGCACAAGCTCAAGATTATCTTCTCCAAATTAAAAATGGTCAACTTGAACAAATTGCTTATCAAGACCATAACGAAGCTCAAGATTCTGTAGCTCCAGAAGCAGAAATAGTTGAAGCTACTGCTAACCAAGCTACCGATAAAGCAGAAAAATAGTATTTTTACTCATTTAGCTCGTTATGTTTAAGCATAACGGGCTTAATTTATAGCATGTAAATCTATGAGAGTTAGCGCATCCCGCAAAGAAACAATCGTGCAACTTATGAAAAGTTTGCACAAAGATAACTACTTTTATGAGTTATCTTACACTCTATTTTCAACTCCTATTGGAGAGTTAATAGGAGTTTGTGCTGACAGTGGAGTATGTCTACTCTACTTTACCGATTGTGACATTAAGAGCATGTTAATAGAAGTACAAAAAACCTTCTCTTGTAACTTTGCGCAAAAAAACACGGTATTATGTCGACGCTTGCAAACTGAAGTAAGAGAATACTTTGCTGGTGATCGACAAGAATTTACACTGCCTCTAACTTTTATTGGTAATAATTTCCAGAAAAAAATCTGGCATCATGTTGAATCTATTGAATACGGTCGCACTCAATTTTTTAAACAACCAGGTGAGGGAGATTTAAGTCCCGAAATTAATAACAGTCCAGTAATCAGAGCAGTTGATGAAAATAAACTCTTACTGTTAGTACCTAGCCATCGCGTGCTTAATTCAGCTGAAGAAAATCGTAAGTTTCCTGCCGGTGAACATCGCAAAAAATACTTACTTGATTTTGAAAAACGCATTTTAGCTTCAATGGAAATTGAAGCTGCCAAAATTGCCGCTAAATTAAGAAGAGCACGCAATCGTTATAGTGATTATTAGTCTACCTTTCATTAACCCCAATTACGAACTAAATTTTTGTTAGTTTAATTGCCAATTGGGGTATTGATTGGTAAAAATAAATATATTTTAATTCGCTATAGCATAAAAATAAAGCTTTTGGGAAAAAATTTATCCACTTTTTTGTGCTTTTCTCTTGACTTTATATTTTAAAAATTAGTAAACTAACTACAGGAAAATGCATTTTATTATGTTATTAAGTTATTTAAATACTTAGAACTTATTTTTACTGTAATCTTAACCTGTTATTATCTTGCAATTGTTTTATAGCTTCATAT
>NZ_NRJG01000079.1 GCF_003585935.1 Psittacicella hinzii | reverse complement strand
GTACACCACCAAGTTTAAATTTAAATTAATAATTAAAATTAATAATTTAAGCTAAAAAATTATGTTAAAAAATTAAGTTAGAAATTTAACTTATAGTGCAAATTTAAGCGTCAACTACTTCTACTCGATATTGAGTATCTTTATCTCTTACTAATTGTAATAAGAAATCCACATTGCCATGCTTACCTGGATTGGCAATAGCATCAGCAACATAATCAGCGTACAAATCTAAACCTTTTAAACCAGCACGGCAATCTAAACAACTATCGCAAATGGTTGAAAGGTAATTAAAGAGTTTCACAGTTTCATGTTTACCTGCTACGTTATCAATATGACGAACTAGGTTGTTATATTGATCGTAGATATTAATGTGTTTTACAGCAGCTGCTGATGGTAAACAATCAAGAGGATTTGTCATATGCTTATCCTTATAGTAAGATTGACTAAAAAGAGGCAATATAGCTCTTCCCATAGAGATCGGAGTCCTACTTTAAGCATAAGCATTTAATATTAGAGTAATAGACTCTAACCTCTGCTGCAATTATATACACAATTATTCTTCGTCTGCCGATATAAATTTATCGCTTCACAAATCGAAGCAAAATTATCACTTTTTATCAATTGCCAAACGGCAATATTGCCTAAACTATCAGGCAATGATTTCACAAATTTTTGCACGAATGATTTTAGCTGATTATTTCCTGATCCAATACCTATGTGAAATAGTAAGTTTTTGCGACTTAAAGCTGCAAAATTAAACTTGTTTTGAAGCCTATCTACATATAAAGTCTACTCTTAATTTATTTAAGATTAGTAAACTTCTTCTAAGTCAAGATTAATAAACTTCTTCTAAGTTTTAAGCGTTAGTTAGTAAGTTCGAACTCTATCTTAGTATTGTCGTACTTGTAGAACTTATCCTTATATGGATTAAGTTACTTAGCAACGACTTTGAGTCCTTGAAGAGCAAGGATTGCACGGGCATTTTCTAATGCTTGCTCAGTGTAAAGTTTAGTAAACGATTTTACATCAAAATTTACTAGAGCTTGCGCCTGTTCATAGTCCTTTTTATAGTAAAGATCAGCAAACTTAGTAGTTAAATCTTTTACTTTTTGTTGGGTATCTAATTCTCTGTCTTCGAAATACTCTGCTTGTGTCACTAGAACTAGGGTATAAAACTTATTTAAGTTCCCGTCATACAGAGATGCAAAAGCAACAAAATCACTACATAGCATTATGGCTTGAGGACTAGCTTATGTACGAGCTGTTTGATAAAGATTATTACAAAGGCTAACAAATTTACCAAATTCTTCGAGCTTGTGATTTTGATATTTACCTTGTACTACCTTAGCTTGATTAGCAAAGCTATACACAAAAACCGTAGGATAGTTATATAAAACTTGCGTAATGGTTACTTCTCTATTATTAGCAATTCGAGCTAGAAGGTTCTTGCCTTTTGCCAGTAGTTGCATGAACTCTGTTACTTGTTGCTCATTGCTGTTGTAATAATTAATTACTGCTTGTTCTGCCTGGGAAGTAGAGGCATTAGCATTATCTGCAGCTCTTGCCTCTTGGGTATAAATATTAACTGCTAAGAAAGATAAACTAGTTAAACTTCCTGCAATAAGTGACTTAAAGTATGGTCGTGGCATTGAGAAAATACTTGGTTACTTAATCCTAATATTCAATTATAGCAATAATCTCTAATCAGCATAATTAGTTATAGCTCATGAGAATAATCTATAAGCTGAATAAATAGCAGAGTAAATAGATGTAGCTCTTAGGAATAATCTCTAACCAGAATAAATAGCTATGACTATTAGTAACAGCAAAAAAGAGCGGCTAGACAATGATTGGAGTCTAGTCGCTCTTTTTCTCTATTTAAAGTAATACTTTTGTGGTGTATAACTTTTTCAGCTGTAAGAATTAGATAAAATCAGATAACTTAAATTTTATTTAATAGTGCTAATTAAATACCACAGCTAGCCTTAGTTTTTCACCACCACAAAACTACGGGTTAGTAAACGCCAGTGATCATAACGGTGTTGATAAAGTTTGTAATCCACTTGTTCATGCTCTAGATCTGTAGCACCAGCTGCATAATATTTAACATACTCTAACCATAGGTTATACATTCTTACATCAGTAAATACTAAACGTAAATTTGGGAATACGGTTAGGGCTGCTAAATTATATTCCGTAGCTAAAGTATCTACCACCACAATAATATCTTGTAATGGGAAACGTGGCGCTAATAAGCTTAAACAGAAATTACGACGATCTAATACTTGTGAAAGCGGAATGATCATAGCATTTAAGCCAACCACTTTAGTGTAGTAGTTCATACCACTACGTAGTGATTGATCGTTTGCATTAGTACCAACTTGCTCAATGACTACCGGACTATAGTTATGTGGATAGTCACTTGGAGTTAAACCACGAATACGATGCGGAGCAAAGATATCTTTAAGTTTAATTACTAAAGGATCTGTATCTAAATCTTGAGCAGCGTCATCTACGTTTTCAGATAGTTTTTGCGCAGCTGGAGATACATCATCAGCTGTTAATTCTTCATCATCAACAGTATCTAGGAGCTCGGCATCGACAACTTGCTTACCGTCATTATCATCTGCAGCATCAGCTTGCTCAGCGTCTTTCACACTAGCTTCTTCAGTTTCACCTACAGTCACTGTTTGGGTTGTTTGTGCTGTTATTTGTGCTGCTTCAGCTTTAACAGCTTGAGCATTACTTGCACCTTCAGCACTATCTGCAGATTTTGCTGCTTCAGCATTTTCAGCTTGCGCAGCTGCTTCTTGCTCATTTACAGCTTGACTAGTTTGTGCAGCAGCTGTTTTAGAAGCTGAATTAGCAACTTCATCTGCCTTAACTTGGGTTGCATTCGAAGTATCTGCATGTTGTGCAGACGCATTTTGCGCGCTTGTAGCTTGTGGATTATTTGCTTCTTCGTCAGCAACACCAATACCTTGTTCTTGCTGCTGTGCAACTAATTTATCAAACTCGGCAGCTAACTCTTGTTCGGCCGTATCCATAGAAGTCATCGACTCAACTTTACCAACATTCGTTAAGTCGCGACCTTGGCGGTTATACTTAGCTTTCTCAGCTAGAGCAGCGGCTTTTTGATAAATTTCGTCTAATTCTAGATGCGCAATATCGGTATCTTTTTCAGTATGACGGAAAGGCACTTGATATGCTGCTTTTAACTCTGGAGTTAATTCGTAAGCTGCTACATCAACTTCGTATCCTAACTCATAGGCATTGACTAAGCGTACAGGTAAACTTGAAGCTTGGGTTGAAGTTAAACCTAAGAGTTTAGAAATATTTTGTAATGGCTCAAGAGTTTGTGCTTTTTCTGCCTGACGATAGAAAATATAGTTATGCTTACGCAAGTTAAAATTCGAGAAGAAGTGTAAGGCTGTACGTTTTAAGCCACGTGTTGGACGATAGTTAAAACTATTATTTGCATGAATTTGTGCACAAAGAGCAAAAAGACGTTTTTTCTCGGCACGTGATAATAACCCTAGGTTAAGCATAATTTGACGACCTACAGTTAAACCACAGATACGATAAGAAATATTACGTGTTAAATTCTTACGGTTAAAGCCCATTTGATCTAAGAGGGCTAATAAACGATTTGGCACATTGGTTACTACACATAAATAAGGTTCTTTATTTTGGTAGTAAACTTCATGATAGTAAAGATAAGCTAACTCTGAAGCATTATTTACTAATTGATTATTGATTTGACTGTACGTATATTTACTTTCATTAGGAGTACTAGGAGCAGCTTCTAATTGAGGTAAAGCATTAGGATCTAGACTAGCATTAGCTGCAGATTGATCTTCAACTACTTCTGCCTTACGAGTTTTATTACCAAATAGGCTCATAAATGCCGAAGCAACATTTTTTACTACTTTTGTAAAGGCAGGAGTTGCTTTATGTTTTGGTAAAACAAGTGGCGCAAAGTTGTTGGTACGTAAGTGTGGATTTTTAGTAGTTAAGAAATCAATGACTTGATTACACTTAGCTGGATTACAAGCTACAGCTTGTAAGAATAGAGCATAAGGTAAAGAGTTAACTTTTACAAAGAAGTTATCTTTGGCTACAGCGTCAAGGAATTGGACTGTCGCCCCTAAGTCACGAATTAATAGCATCCAATATTTTAGGATATTCACAAAGGCAATTAATTCATTACGTACTTGCTCGGTGTAAACACTTAAGCTTGGACTAAAGTTTAAAGCATAAACTAAAGATTGGGCAATAATGCTAAAGTTATCAACAATAAAGTTGACGTCAAAATCGCATTGTTGCGCTAATTCATATGCCGCTAATAGATAACCTGTTTGCGCATAAATCAAATCTTGACTCGCAAAGCCAGCTTGCACAAAGAACTGTTGTTTACGTACGGCTGGAGGTAAAGTATAAACTACTGCCCCTTTAACATAAACCGCACGATAACCAAAAGCAAAACGTGCATCTTCATCATTCACGGCTTTCTTTAGTGCATAGAGGTAACTAAAGTGGAAAATCTTTTCCGCACCAAAAAGCACATCTTCACGGAATAGAATCTGTTTTTCTAAGCAGAACTCACGGTGAAACGCCATACGTCTAGCTGAACGATGCATATTATTAATATCAGCAAGACTAAAGATCATATTATCGTCTAAATCGGTTTCGATAATATTTTTTGGGGCTGTCCCTTCTAAGTCTGCATATTGATGATGTTTACCTTGTGCTTGGTAACTTTGAATGCGTGTAAAGAATACCCCCATGCCTTTATAAGCATAGATAGCATGACTTAATTCAGATAAGAAGTGATGTTCGCAATAGTCACTTGCCGAGAAGAATAGTAACCAGTCACCTTTAGCATTTAGGATACCTAGATTACGTGCAGCATTAGCACCAGCAGCACCTTGCGATAAAAGACGTGCTTGCTGTGGAGCAAATTTATTAATCTGTTGTTCGATTATTTTGTAATCGTCTTCACTAACGTTATCAGCAACAAAGATTACTTCGTAATCACTGGCTTTTACGTCTTCAGTTTGATTTAATAGAGCCTCAGTAAATTGAGGGAGATCTTGTGCAAGGTTCTTACCTGTACAAGTTACAATTAAAGAAAAAATCATATATTTGATAGTCGTTATTAAGACTCTAAAACTAGGTTTCTCAAAACTACTAGCGTTTAGAGTTTAAAGTATCGGGTGAACAATAACTTTTGGGTATATTCTCTTCTATTTATCAAGTAAATAAAGTTAATTACCGTCAAGACCGTATAATCTTCTGTAAAAATTAATTATGAGCTAATTTTTTCGAGAGATATCTATTTTGATATTACCATGAACGCAGGTATTTACCTAGAAAAACCGGACATAAAAGCTTAATTTATACGTTTTATCCTAGTC
>NZ_NRJG01000078.1 GCF_003585935.1 Psittacicella hinzii | reverse complement strand
TATTTAGTTACTTTGTCCATTAAATCATTAATAAACAAAGAAACTTAAGAACAAATACACTTGCTATTAAATAATAATTTTAATTATTAATCCAATCAGCTTTGCTTGTTTTGCAAATAATTTAACTTAGAATAAGTTGACGATGAAGTTTCTAATTTAGAGACACTTAATAATCCTTAAACTTGGTTAAGAATCACGCATTCTAAGCAATGAGCAAATTTAAGTCTCAATTTAACGTATTTGTATCTATCTCCTTTTAATGATCACCCAATCATTCCTACCCTTGCTTTACGATCATTAAAAACTTTCTCCTCGCTACTGACTAATTTATTTCCCCCTCACCTAATAAAAAGAGTCAGAAGTATTGCTATAACTAAGATTACAGTAAATCTTCTATTTAAAAACTTTTAAATAATGCGATTACTGAAATCTCAACAATGTGATCAAATAATGAAAAAACATCAATACAATACTTTTATCAAAAAGATTCGCAACGACCATAAAGTTAATCAAATTTCGCAAATCTTATTACAAGACACCGACAGCACTCCAGCTAAAGGCATTGGTTTAAAAGATGTTAATAATATGCTAGTGGCAGCTTCATTTCTTGTAGGTGTACCAGCTCTAGCAAACGCGAATACTGTAGAAACTCCAAAAACAGCTACTACTGCTACATTAGTAAGTAAAAATGATCTAAATGTAAACGTAGATACTACACAATCAACTG
This sequence comes from Psittacicella hinzii, assembly GCF_003585935.1. Lineage (GTDB taxonomy): Bacteria > Pseudomonadota > Gammaproteobacteria > Enterobacterales > Psittacicellaceae > Psittacicella > Psittacicella hinzii. The sequence continues at coordinate 5,133 of NZ_NRJG01000078.1, read as the reverse complement.
CACTTAACGTAGAAAACGTTAATAACGTACCTGTTATTAATATTGAAAATCCTAATAACGCTGGAGTTTCTGATAACCGTTTTTCTAATTTCTCAACTAACACAGGTGCTGTATTTAAAAATAATACTGTAGCTGTAGACTCATCAGTTTTAAAACAAAAATTAGCAGCTAACCCTAACTTAAAAGAAGCTGCAAAAGTAATTCTGGCGCAAGTGACTGGAAATAATAAGTCAGTAATTAAAGGAACTCTTGAAGTTTTAGGACAAAAAGCTGATTTATTAATCATCAACCCTAATGGTATTGATCTAAATGGCGTTAACTTAGTAAATACGCGTGATTTTACTGCTGCAACGGCAGAAGTAAATGCTAACAACTATGACGCTATGGATGTTAGACGCGGTGAAATTAACGTAAACGGCGATTTAACAACCGATGACGTTAATGTTCTTAAATTAATTGCGCACGCAGTGCAAGTTAAAGCTAAGATTGCACCAAGCAAGAAAAACAAAAAAGCCGCTGACATCGTAATTTCAGCGGGTAAACAAAAATTTGATCATAAAACTAATACAGCTACAGCTGTTGACACTAGTGCCGAAGAACCTCGCGTTGCGATTTCTGGTGATGCCTTAGGTTCAATGTACGGAAATAAAGTTAACTTTATTGTAACTGAATCTGGTGCTGGTGTTGAATTTGACGGTTTAGTATTAGGTGATGATAATATTGCTATTACTGCCGACGGTCAAATCAAAGTTAATCAAGTTATCTCTGATAAAGACGTACAAGTAGCATCTAAAAATGCAGATGTTACAACTAAAGGTTTAGTAACTGGTAAAAATACAAGCGTTAAAGGTAAACGTGTATTTATTGAAGCAGATTCTTTAGTAAATGCAGAACAACAAACTACTCTAAGCGCAAGTGAAAAAGTTGAATTATCAGGTCAAGTACATGGTGATAATGTTTTATTATCAGCTACTGACTTTGATACAAACGAACAAGCTTCTGTAAGTGCAACTAAAGCTACAATCGAATACACTCAAGGTGTAGAATCGGCTGATAAATTTGCAACTTTAAACAAAATTGCAAGTCAAACATCTGCTGGTAAAGTAGCATTAAAAACTACAAATGTAACTGTAAATCAAGGTGAAAATGTTACTGTAAGCGCAGTTAATGAATTTGTTGTTACAGATACATTTAAAAACCACGGTATTCTTAGCCTAGAGCACCGTTTAGATTTAGATACAGATGAATCTATTTTAGTTTCTACTGGTAAAAACTTTGAAAACTACGGTGTGCTTTTAGCTCACAATTTAGGTGTTAAATCTACTAAAAATATCAATTTAGCAGGTGCAACATTTATCTACAATGATGCTCTATTACTAGCGCAAAACGTAGAACAATCAGGAGCTTTAGCAGTTGGTGGTAATTTAACCGTTATTGCTGATCAGTTTAATGTAAATGGTACGTTAAACGGTGAAGCAAAAATTGATACTACCGACAGCATTACAGCTTCTCACTATGCTGATTGGCGTTTACGTCGCGATCTATACAACATTACTACGCAATTTGGTAAAGTTAATTTAGATGGCGTAACTGTAAACGGTGGTAAATTAAACGTTAAAGGTAACTTAATTGTTGTAGGTTTAGCTTACCAAGATCAAGAAACTTTAAATCAATTTACTGACAATAGTGAAGTTGTATCATTAAACGACAATAAGTTAGATTTCAATGCACGTAATGCAAGCATTAGTGTAGGTGAAGATCTTACTGTTATCGGTGATGTAACAAATAAAGTAGACACTATTCAAGTACCAGTTGCAGATCTGTTAAAACGTTCTGGTAAAGTTACTTTCTCATTCCAACCACGTACTTGGATTAATACCGGTTTAATGCGTGCAAAAGTACAAACTTTTGATAGCGTATATGATTTATTCCAAGGTCTATTTGGTAATAGCAAAAACTTTAGCTGGCGCAATGGTGCTTACCAAATTAAAGGTGAGTACGTACTTGACACTTTAAGAGAAGGCTTTACTGATACTTACTCACAACAATTAATGAGTACAGTATTTGGTTCGGACTGGAAATTTGCAAACTTTAACACGTTAAAAGATCGCTGGAATAACTTCCTAGCTAAAGAAAATAACTTACAAGTTACTTTCTATGCAGCAGGTGGTCAATTATCAGTTGGTGGCAACTATACGCAAACTGGTGGTGATCTATACGTAGGTACAGATCGTAATCTTTACACCGTTGACACTAAAACTAACAAAGATTACTCGATAAATCTGGCACGTGCTGGTCTATCAGATTCAAAAGTTACACGTACTGAAGCAGCTAGTCTTGTTAATTTAAATGCTGAAATTGGTGCTGAAGTAAACGACTTAATCTCTAGTGCAACCGCTGAGTTTAATAACGTTAGCGAAATTAAAGATTTCTCAACTATCGCAGATGGTCTACCTTTAGACGGTGATAACACCACTTTAGCCTTAAACGTATTACAACAAGTTAAAGATCAAACTGGTAACTATCTTCTAAAATCAGCTAGCGCAACTGAAGTGATTAATGAATTAATCACCAATACGGCTCGCTACAACAAAAAACTAGCAGAACTTAACGCTTGGTATCAAGAAAAAGTAGACAGCAATTTAACAGTTAAAACTAAAGAGTTTTACACTAAACAATACGAAGTTAAATTAAATCGTTTAAATACACAATACGATCAATTAACATTCGTGAAAAATGCTGATGGTACTTACGCTCCAAGCTTAAAACTTTCAAGCAAAACGCAACGTATTGTTACTGATTACGCTTTAGCTGCTGCTATTGTTGAAACAGGTAATGATTTAAGTGTTACTGAAGCAGAAAGCATTACTACAAATAACGCTATGTTAAAAGGTAAAAACGTTACTTTAGAAGCTCCTGAAATTAATTTAGAAGCTGCTGCAAATGGTAACGCTGTTATTGCTGAAGAAGCTACTGTAATTAATGCAGACAACTTCAAATTATTAGGTAATGCAAAACTTGGTAATTTAACTTTATTTGCTAATAACGCAGAATTAAGTAGTAAAGGTGCTTTAGACAGCAAAGGTAACCAAACCTTATCTGGCACAGCTACAGCAAAAAATGCTGAAGTTGTTGTTACTGGTGAATTAGCATTAAATGCTTATAAAGTCCTCGTTGAAAACAACGCTACTTATACTGCAGAAAGTCTAAACCTACTTGGTGATACAGTAGTTGGTTCATCATACGCTAAAGAAGATGTTGCTGGCGCAGTTGGTACTACCGAAACCAAAAAAGTTGCAGCGTCTGTAGTTGGTAGTGAATTAACAGCAGACAACTTAGTAATCTACACTGATTACATGCACACTCAATCAGCGAAAGTAAATGCTCATAACAAAGCTGAAATTACGGTTACTGAAGATTTATTAGCAGATACTATTTCTAATTACGAAGAAACTAAAACTCACACCGAAACTATTAAAGTTGGCGCTTCAGCAAATGCTGACTTTGGTGGATATAAAGGTAGTGCAAGTGTTAGTCTAGCTGATAACAACGGTACAGCTAAAGTTGAAGGTGGAGTTGTTCGCGATAAAAATACCACTGGTAAAGCAGGTGCTGGCTTTAGTATTAGCTATAGCGTAGTAGATACAACTTCAAGTGCTAAAGTTGCAGAAAACAACAAATACAATGCGCAAGATTTAACTATTAATGTTGGTGGTACTGCTGAACTTGGTAATACAGACATTAATGTTGATACAGCTTCGAAAGAACCTGCTAAAGCGGTAATTAACGCGAATAAAGTGACTTCTGAGCAAGTACAAAATACTTACACAGAAACAACTAAATCTCATAGCGTAGGTTTTAGCATTGGCTCGACTATTAGCTCACCTGGCGTAACTAGTCTAAGCAATGTTGTAAGCAATATTGCTACAGCGGTTGAACAAGGTTCTGAGTTAAATTCAACCTTTGGTATGTTAACCAATGTTGCTAAGAATGCTATGAACATTGTTCAAGACCCATCTGCAAGTATTGGTATTAAAACTGGTTTAGAAGCTAACTGGTCAAATACTTCAAGTAAAGAAGTAGTAGACAATCGCAACAATTACAAAGGTGATTTAACTATTAACGCTCAAGATAGTATTAATCTTAAAGCGGTAAATGGTCATGAATTAAACAACTTAAGTTTAACTGCTGACAATGTAAGCATTGAAGGTGGCGTATCACCAAAAGAAGTTTCAACTAAAGAAGGTGGCTTCAAACTTGGTTTAGAAACTGGTATTGTTGCTGATAAGACTGGTGTAAATGCAAAAATTGCTGGTACTTTAGCAGTTACAGGTGAATTTGCAGATACTTCTGAACAAAACGTTCGTTCTAGCGAATTAAACGTTAAAAACTTAGAAATTAACGCTGAAGCAACTAAACTTGAAGCGACAACAATCGAAGCGGAAAAAGCTGATATTAACACGCAAACTTTAGATGTTATTTCTAAACAAAATACGTTTGATGGACACAAAACTAACTTTACTATTGGCGCTACAGCTGCAGTATCTATTTCTCCGACTGGTGCAGTAACACCATCAGGTTCATTTAATACTACAGTAAGTCATGAAGTTACTAAATCAGAAATTACCGAAAACCAAGCTGGTATTACGGCTAAAGAATTAAATGTTAAAGCAGAACAAATTGCTTTAACAGGTGGTACTTTAATTGCTCAAGAAACTTCTGATATTTCTGCGCAAGTAGTAAATGCAGTTAACTTAAAAGAATTTAGCTATACCGATGGTGGTAAAGGTGGTTTAGCATTTGCATTCGATGAAAATGGTGTTAAATCTATCACTCCATCAGCTGGTCGTTTAGAAAATACTCATTTAAAACAAACTACTCATGCATCAATCATTGCTGATAATGTTAATGTAGAATTTGTAGACGGTGAGTTAAATACAGACATTGCTAAATTACAAGAAGTTAATTCATTTGAAGCAAACGAAGCGAAAAACTATACTTTTACTATCGACGCAAACTTTGAAGAAAAAGTTAAAACGCAAGTAAAAGACTTAAAAAATAAAGTTGTAACTGTAGCTAACAAACTAGGTTTAAACTTAGCTGGTAACACTACAAACACAACTAACAACACAA
>NZ_NRJG01000077.1 GCF_003585935.1 Psittacicella hinzii | reverse complement strand
TACGGGGATTAATTTATGGGATTAATTGGACTTGTGCGAAATATGCTTTGAGGAAAAGCATAAATAGTACACCCAAGCTAAGCAAGTGCAAATTAAGATTAATCCAGCATTAAGTAAGAGTAAGGTAGCTCCCATATGTCTTGGTAGCATACTTACCCAACCAATAATTAATCCTGGAACTACTAATCTAATAAAAGTAAGTAGGGAAACGGCTGTACCTGTAAAGGATGGAAAGTTCATTAAATAAAGAATCGTCATATTGGCAATTTGGAAGCCATTAAGCAACATATTTAAGCCAAGGACGATAATAATGCTTGGTACACTTAAGAACTTAGCCGCAACTACAAAATTAGCCAGCGTAAATATAGCTTGTACACTTGTTGCTGCTAACCAAACCTTAAGCGGTGATAAGCCGCGTTTCATAATGAACTTGTTGAGCTGGATACCAACTATTTGCAGCAGAACTAAACTAAAAGTAAAGTAACCAAACTTATCCGGAGCAACATGATAATCCACTAAATAAATAGCCGGTAATAAAGTTGGAAAACCAAATACTGCTACGGTTAAGGTAGTGCTGATAATAATCAGGAGCACCGCTGGTTTGGTTGTTAGGATTTGTTTAAAGTTCTGAGCTATTTGTTTAGGGCGAAAGGCTTGTACTTTGCTTGGATCGAGCGTTTCAGGAATGTAAAAGAGAATAAAGATAATCCCTAAAGCTAAGAAAATACAGACGCTATAGAATATCCAGTGCCAACCTGCCCAAACAAAGATATAACCTCCAATTAATGGACTTAGTGCTGGTCCGAACAAAAACAAAGTAATTAACCAAGCGTTGTGAATAACAAACTTACGGGGACTAAAAATATCTTTAATCATTACTTCTGGAGTTGAACTTAGTCCACCAAAAATAATCCCTTGGCAAATACGAATAACAATCAAGCTATGATAATTTGGAGCATGGATCATGGTAAAGTTTACAATAATGCCAGCAAGAGAACAAAAAATCAAAGCCGTTTTACGTCCGTAACGATCAATAAATGGTCCAAAAATTAAAGTTCCGATCCCCATACCAATTAGATTGTACGAGATTACTTTTTGCATATTTTCAATAGTGGTATTGAAATCATGCACCATACTCTGTAAGGCTGGAGAAAAGGCATCATTTACAAAAGCCGCACAAATGGTTAACAGAGCAAGTAGCGGAATTAATAAAGGTAAGGGAGGTATACGCTTAGCTAAGCTGGCTTGCCAAGGAGTTACTTGATCAAAGTTATCTGTATTGTTGTTTTGCTCTGTTGGTTCGTTTTGCAGGAGTTGAGTTGTTGCTTTAGTCATGAGATAAATAAGGTAAAAGCCTCTCGTTTGAGAGGCTTTTAACATTTTAGTTACGTACACTAAATAATAAGGTTACGTTACGTACACGATCAATAATTGATGGTGGTGGAGCTGTAACTTTTTGGGTTTTAACAATTGCTTGCATCCCTAAAGCACAAACTCCGGCTGTTCCTACTTGTTGGTTTTGGTAGATAGTTAAGCGACCATCTGGAGCAATGTTTACCTCAATACGGCAATCTTGTCCCATGTATGCAGGGTTGAAGATAAAGTTTGCGTTTACTTCACTCTGCACTTTCGCTTTATATCGCTCAAATGGATCAGCGTCTGGTGTATTTTGCGTTACACCATCACCACCACCTTCACCGGTAATATCTTTTAAGGCAGCATTAATCGCTTGCGAATCTTGTTGCGCTTGAGTTGTTGCCTTACGTTGTGCATCTTGCTGTCTACGATTTGGAGCAGCTTGCTGCGCTTTACTGGCTTGGGTAGCGTTTTGTGTAGTAGTATCTTTATTTGGTTTTTGTTGTTGCTGATTAACCGGTGACGGGTTGTTAGTCGAAGCAAGTTTTTTATCTTGTTCTTTATCCGTCACTTGTCCTTCAAGCTGTTTAGCTTGTTTAGCGGCTAACTCTTTTTGACGTTCGAGTTGTTGCTGTAATTGCTTTTGCTCTTGCGCAGCAATGCGAGCTTTTTCGTCGGCAATTTGTTTAGCTTCTTGTTGCTTACGAATGGCTTCTAAACGTGCTTGTTCAGCTTGTGCTTGTTGTTCGGCTTGTTTACGCGAGGCAATGATTTGACGCGCGTCAGCAACACCACCGGTTTGTAATGAGATTTTAATAGGCGCTTCAATAGCGTCAGCACTACCATCTTTTTTATGTAGTGCCCCTGCAATACCTCGAATTTCGAGTTTTTGTGGGTCATCGTCCCATTTAATTAAAAACAATAATACACTTGCATGGAGTAAAAATGCAATGAGAAATTGCCACCACATACCTTTACGATTTGTTACCATAGAATACTCTCAGGTTAAGGGGTAATGGTGAAAGCTAGTTGCTTGCGGATTTGTCACCTGAAGCAGGTGCGGTAATTAACCCGACATCAACTATGCCGTACTGTTTGAGCAGAGTTAAAGCATTTACTACACTACTGTAGGTTGAAGCCTTATCTGCTGCAATTTGTACAATTAAGTTCTCTGGTTTTTTACCTTGCAGCACGCGATTGATTTGTGCTTGCAGTTGTCCTTGATCTAAATCTGTGTATTTATCAGTGTTAAAGAGCAGGGTAAAGGTAGCGTCAGAGTGAACTTCAACTACTAAAATATCTTTATCTGCAACTTGTTCTGATACTTTAGCTACGCTACTTTGCGGTACAGATACGTCGATAGAACTGTTAACCGTAGGGGTTGCAATCATGAAGATTAACAACATAGTTAATAATACGTCCAGAAACGGGATCATATTAATTTCAGTTTTACGACTAGGACGTAGGCCCGCAGAGCGTCTACGATTTGGGTGCATATGTTGGTACGTCCTTGCAGAAATTATGGTTGAGTGTTAGTAGGTTGCGTAGCTTGCGCATTAGCTTGGCGTAAGCGACGGTGTACATCTTCTTGAATTACTGCGGTAAACGTATCTTGGAAATTGTAATAGTTAGTTTCATTGAAATTAACTTTACGATTGAAAATGTTATAGAACACTAATGCAGGGATCGCTACGAAAAGACCCATAGCTGTCGCTACTAGGGCTTCTGAAATGCCTGGAGCAATTAGTTGAATGTTTACTTGTTCTGCACTACCTAAACTAGTAAACACTTCGATAATACCCCATACTGTACCGAAAAGACCGATGTATGGTGAAATACCTGTAATAATTGAAAGAATATTTAACCCGAAGTCTTGATCTTCAATTTCTTCGGCAATAGTTGAAGCCATTTTACGGTTAATAAGATCCATTAAAGCTTCTGGAGTTTGATAGCGGATGTTGCTAATGGTTTTATATGAAGAAACACCTTCAGCAAAAACGCGCGCCATACCAATCAGTGATTTTTGTTGTTCGGTAAAGCTGATTAGTTTCGCAAAGCCTACACCTTCAGCATAAATGCGTGAAAATGCCATATCTTGTTTACGAACTTTACGATAGTAGAAGAAACGATTAACAACTAGAGTCCAAGACCAAATTGAAAGGCTAAGCAAGATTACCATAATGATTTGCACCATTAGGCTTGCTTTTAAGAAAATATCAAAAAGAAATAATAAACTCATACACGTGTTGCTGAGGTTAGAAGTTAAGATAAGGGGCAATCTTACAAGCATAGGAGTTAAATTGGATTAACTACCTGTTCTTAAAGAAAATTAAGGCTAATTGCTAATTTAGCTTAAGAAGATTAATGCTTCTAAGAAGTGTACTTATGAGAAATAATAGAGGAAAGAGGTATGTAGTTATTTGCGTTAACTTAAGACTATTTTGTCCACTTAATAATGAGTTCTAGCTATTATTTATTAACCATAGTCCTTATTAAGGTGAAGAATATTAATAATAGATATGTCTTGAATTAATAATCGAGGCTTGCTGATCTGTCGTTTTATGACGATATGTCACCAGACAGAGGCAAGGTAAATAGCCTAAGCTGAACTTTATAACTAAGAAATAACTTTAAGACTTAATGCCTAAAAAAGTCTATGCCTATAAGAAAGATAATTATGTGTTTGTCGGGATCAAGCTTAAGAAACCAAAGATTTAAAATGGGTTCTTAATGCTTTGTCAGCCATGTGGTTTATGCTAAATAAATATCAAATATGTACTCTTTATTCTTTTTAGACAAAATTTTAGAACTTTAGTTATGCCTTTGGGCATACTTATTTTTTACATACTTCTTAATAGTTCTAAAAAAGTTCTAAATTATTTAAAGCTAGGAGCTAGTCTGAAAAAAGAGTAGAGAGATGAATATCAAGGAGAGTTTCTCTCTTATA
>NZ_NRJG01000076.1 GCF_003585935.1 Psittacicella hinzii | reverse complement strand
GTTTAATCATTGATTTAAATAATATAGAAACATACTGTTATAGCTCTGATAATAGACAAGTTTAAAACTTGTTGTATAATCTTAGTTTGAGAAGAAGTTTTTTAGCAAGTAGATCCTTAGTCGGATTTACTATTTTTTGTTTGTAATTTCAACGAAATAGCAAGAAATTACTACAAACAATATTGAGTTTATTGTCGAGTGATTCGCATGAAGTATAAGAAATTGATAACTACAGTGGGAGTATTAGCGGCTGTAGTTGGTGGGGTTAGTTATTATATGCAGACCCCTAAAAACGAGAATCAACCAGGACAAGCCTTACATGGCTATTTAAATGAAGATAAAACTCTAACCTTTTGTATAGGTAGATCTCCTAGAGCTCTATCACCAGCATTAGTAGCTGATGGAGCTTCATATAATTCATCATCGCGTATTATTTTTAACCGTTTAGTAGAAAATGTACGTGGTAGCACAGAATTAGAGCCTGCTTTAGCTGAGTCATGGGAAGTTAGTCCAGATGCTAAAGAGGTAACACTACATTTACGTAAAGGTGTAAAGTTCAATAATAATGATATCTTTACCCCTACACGCGATTTTAACGCAGATGATGTGTTATTCACTTTTAATCGTATGCTAGAAAATGACCATCCATATCATAGTGTAAGTAATGCTACTTATCCTTATTGGAATATTATGGGTTTTTCAAGCTTAATTAATCATCTTGAAAAAATTGATGATTATACGGTAAAAGTATATTTAAATAGTCCAAACGTAACCTTTATTTCAGATTTAGCGATGGACGTATTGTCAATTTATTCAGCTGAATATGCAGATTATTTATTAAATACTTTGCATAAGCCTGAACTAATTGACCAAAAACCTCTTGGTACGGGGCCTTGGAAGCTAGATCAATATATTAAAGATACGGCTATTCGTTATGTAATTAATCCTGATTACTTCCGTGGTCCGGCGAAAATAGGTACAGTTATTTTTAGCATTACTCCAGATCCAACAGCACGTTTAGCTAAAGTGATTACTGGTCAATGCGATTTTATGGAAGCTCCTAATTTAGCTGACCAAGACAAAGTAATCAAACGTTACGGTTTAAAAACGAATTTACAGACTGGTTTAAACGTTGCATATATTGCTTTAAATAACGAAAATAAATATCTTCAAGATGTACGTGTACGTCAAGCTTTAGATATGGCAATCGATAAAAAAGCTATTGCTAAACTGGTGTACGATAACCAAGTGGTTACGGATAATCACGTAATTACTTCTACCATGACTGGTTATGATCCAGATTTAAAAGGTAATAGTTACGATCCAGAAAAAGCTAAAGAGCTTTTAGCACAAGCTGGTTACCCAAATGGTTTTGATATTACTATTTTCGTTCAGCCTGTAGCACGTTCATCAAATCCAAATCCATCTCGTACAGCTGAATTAATTCAGCAAGATTGGAAGAAAATTGGTGTAAATGCCACTTTAAAAACAACTGAGTACCAAGAGTTTATCAAACAAACGCGTGAAGGTAACTTTGACGCAGGTACTTACGGTTGGTCTGGAGATAACGGAGATACAGATAACTTCTTATCACCTTTATTAAGTTCGGGCTCAATAGGTAAATCTAACTACTCTCGCTGGCAAAATGAAGAATTTGATCGCTTAGTGGTTGCGGGTCGTACAACGGCTGATCCAGAAATGCGAGCAATGATCTATCGTCAGGCCGAGCACGTATTTTTTAGAGAACAACCTTTTATTGTTTTAGGTCACTCTGAATTATTATCAATTATGCGTCCAGAGCTAGTTGGGTATAAACAAACTCCATTTGGTTTTATTGAATTCTACGGAGTAGATAAAGTTACTCCTAAAACAAAAGCAAAACAAAACTAAAACAAAGATTAAGTCATAAATTATTAGTTGTTTGTTAAAGTTTAAGTAAAAATTTAAGTAAAAGCTTAAGTAAAAACTTAAACAAACAACCTAACTATACTTTTAGTCTTTTCTTTTAGTTTTTTATAGATATTTACTCTAACCTTGTGATTTAACTATGTTAAGTAACATTATTAAAAAGGTTCTAATGTTAATTCCAACTTTCTTTGGAGTTACCATTTTAACTTTTATTTTGGTGCACTCTTTACCAGGAGATCCGGTGCTTGCCCAATTAGGTGATAAAGCACCATCTCCAGAAGAGTATGAAGCAATGAAAGCCGCATTAGGGTTAGATCAGTCTTATTT
>NZ_NRJG01000075.1 GCF_003585935.1 Psittacicella hinzii | reverse complement strand
AATCATTAGAATCGCAAAAATGTACTGATATTATACCAAGATTAGCCATAATAAAGGTATGGCTTTAGTAAATATACTTTAGATTTTTGTGGGATTTTTTGTGAAATGATAAGGGCATTTTGAGTTTATTTAACATTAATCTGTTAGTATTAACTTGCAAGTTTGTTAAAATAGTGAATTTTAAAACTTTTTAAACCTTACAAATATATTGATAGGTAAAATTAAAATTAAAAACTAGATAAGAACAACTAGCAATTTAGGCTAAAATACCTTATTAACCTACTAAAATGCTTAGGTATTAAATGATTAGTAGTTAGCTTAAATTATCGATAATTCAATTTACTTACAATATACTATTACTATAGATAGCTAAAGTAATAGATAGCCTATATAATTACTAAACTTAGAAATATAAAATAATTTATGACTTGTAAAGAGTAACTTAAACGTGTTGTTTAATCAATTAAAGAATTATCTAAAAAATATACTCTAATTCTAGGTCTAGAAATAGGTTGTGCAATATTTAGGTTTCACTCTTTATTATTAAGGTCATTTCGTTTATGCCTAACTAAAAGACCTTATGATGTATATGCTTTTTTACAATGAACGAAATTATGTAAATAAAGTTGGATATAATAAAAACTCAAGTAAATAAGCTTATAAATGCTATAATCTAACCCAAGAATATCAAGTCCCCTTTGGATATTTTAATTATGTTAAAATTTATCAAACCTTTAAGTTTAGTATTAGTAGCTTTAACAGCAGTAAATCTAAATTCAGCTTATGCTGATAGTACCAATACTGATTCTGCTTTACTATCAGCTTTAATCGGTAATAATTCTAATTTAGAGCTAACTACTAAACAAATTTCAGAGCAAGAATATAAAAAACTAATTGCCCAAAGCAGTATTCATCCAAACTGCACTATGTTTATGACACGTATGCGTGAATCTTTAAATGAAAATTTAAGTTTAGCGCAAGAAAACATTACGAAAAAAACTCAAACAGAGTTTATTAGTATCTATAATCAATTAAATCAAAGTATAGCTCGTACTCCTGTAATGCAACAAGAATTTGCATGTTATATCTTTAATCGTAAATTAGATCTAGCTAATGCTTCTGATGATGGTGATACAGATTTAACTGTGCCTGATAATCTTGAAGAAGATAGCGCCCAGTAAACTATAATTTACTTTAATAAGAATAGATAAAAATAATGCCTTAAAAGTATTAATACTTTTAGGGCATTATTTTTGGAGATAAAAAAAGAGACCTTGAAGGTCTCTTTTTTCAAAACAATTAAATTTTATTTAATTATTTTTGAGTTTTAGTTGTAGAACCAGTGATGAATACATCTACACGACGGTCTGGTGCTAAACATGCTGCAAGAGCTTTACGGTTTTTAACATCGTAACAACCGTTAGTTACAGGCTCAGCTGAACCAACACCAGTAACTGTTAATAATTGTTGGTTAACACCTTGTGATACTAAGTAGTTAGCAACAGTTTGTGCACGACGCTCAGATAGTTTTAAGTTGTATGCAGCTCTACCTGTACGGTCAGCGTGACCTACAACGTCAACTTTAGTTACAGTAGCGTTAGGGTTGTTGTAACGAGTTAAGATATCTTTGAACGCTTCGCTTGCGTTAGGAGCTAATTTGTCTGAGTTTAGAGCAAATAGAACGTCTGATTTTAACTCAAATTTTTCTTTAGTTACAACTGGAGCAGCAACTTCAACTGGTTTGTTTTGACCAAATACGTATGTTGCTGTAGCTGATAACATGTGAACATCTGGTTTATATTTGTTTGAGTTAGTGTGACCTTCTGTTTTGCTTACTGCGTAGCTACCTTTATCAGCGTTTACTTTTGATTTAGAGAAAGTGCGGAAGTATGCTTTATACTCAACACCAACAGCAAATGAATCTACGAAGTAGTATTCTAAACCTGCTGCAACTGCTGGAGCAACGTTAGTTTTTTTAGAAACTTTGTCGTCTAATTTAACATCGTTGAAGAATACGCCAGCACCTAAACCTAAGTAAGCGTTAACTTTTTGACCGATGAATTGGTTGAATTTAACTGTTACATCTAACACGTTTGATTTGTGTTTGTAAGAGTTGTCAAAGTAAGTGTTGTTAGCTGGTTTCGTCCAACCTAATTCAAACGCAACGTGGTTGTTTAAACGGTAACCTAAGAATAAACCGTAACCAGTACCGTCACCATTGTGGTATTGGTTGTCAGTTGAGTCTGTGCTTAATTTAACAGTGTTGTGGTATTGTGTATAACCTAATTTACCACCAACGTAGAAGCTGTTTGCTGAAGGAGCAGCAAAAGCAACTGTTGAAGCTGTAAGAGCTAATAAAGCTGCAGCTGTTTTTTTCATGTAAGACCTCTAAATCTTTTATGTGTTATTTATGAATTTATTAAACTTGAATGTTGCAAGGCTAAATTCAGGACTTCAATTTGCTGAACCTTTGAAATCCAATAACAGAATACAATCAGGATTATTATACCATATTGTGAACAATTAACTGCAAAATAAAATTTTTATTTTCCACGAAATATCATGGATTTACGACATGTTGTGCCATTTTGATCTTACTTTTGCATGTTTAGCTAGGAATTAAAGAAGTCAAAAAAAGCAAGTTCTATGATAGAACTTGCTTGTAGTTTTATTCACCTCTGATAAATTCTTTATAGAAATTTAACAGAATGCTTAAGTTAAGTTGTTTAGTTTCTAGAGATTTATAAATCTTCATTTCAATTTCATGTCCGTATAAGTGAGCAATAGTCATTTTTTGTGTTTGACCTGCACGGTTAATACGGTTACAAGCTTGAATATAAGTTTCACAACTATGAATTGGGGCAAACCATATAATTAAGCTGGCGCTGGTGGCTGTAATCCCGTGGGACATAGTTGTAGGAATGGCAAGTAAAACATCTAAATCATCAGTATTTTGTAAGCGATTAAAGATATCTGCACGTTCTTTTTCGCGTACGTCAGAATTTATCTTAGCTACTTTAAATTTAGTGCTTAACTCGTCGTAAAGAATGTCAAGAATACTTTTATAAGGCACAAAGATTAATGTTTTACCTTTATTAAACTCCGTTCGTTCGGATTTTGCCGTTTCGATTAGTTTAATTGCTTCTTGAATTCTTGATTTATTATTTAAGCTAATAATCTCTTTATTGTTGTCGTATACCGCACCACAACATGCCTGAATAATTTTACCGACAGTTGCAGCTCCGTTAGCAGGAGAGATATTACCACCATTTCTTAATTGCACAATACCATTATCGCGAAGTTGTTTAATCATGGCATTCTGCTGTGGTGATAACTCACAATATACGTGAATATTAACTAAATCGGGTAGATCTAAACAATCCTCTTTTTTAATGCGGATTGCAGGATTGAAGTATTTATAAACTAATTCTAATGATGTTTCAACGTTATTTCTTAAATCATCAATGTTATTGGTACTTGAGTTTAAAAATTTAAGATTTAAATTGTAATTCATCATCCCTTTAAAACTTGAGAAGCTAATACCTTCTAAGTTTTGTGGCGCTACCATTAAAATTTGCCCATATGCTTCTAGTGGCGTATTTGGTACTGGAGTACCAGTTATTCCCCAAATATATTTAGCATATTTGGTAACTTTGTTTAAGTGACGCCAACGGGCTGTAGAATGAGTTTTGTAGGTAGTTAATTCATCAATGATAATTAAATCATAGTGTTGGTCAATTAATTGCTCTTGAATAACTTCTACACCGTCAGGATTAATTATATGGATTTGGGCAGTTGATGCGGCAATTAATTCAATGCGACGTTTTTTCGTACTAGCGTATAGAATTTGTGCTTCTAAATCAGTATTCATATCTTGTAATGTGCTTTGCCAAGCATCGCGCATTACAGATAATGGACACACGATTAATACTTTCTTAATTTGCCCTATACGATATAAATAGTTAATCGCATGTAAAGTAGCTAAAGTTTTACCTGTACCCATATCTGCAAGACAAAAGCAACTTTTGTGTACAGATAAAAATGCTGAAATTTTATATTGGTGTTCAAAAGGGGTTAAACTTCCAGGCCAGTCATATTCTGAACTTTTCAAAATTGGGCTTAATGTTGTGGCTTTAATATCAGCTAAACGTTGAGCATTTTCAAATGTCCATTCAACTTCTACAATCGTATCTTCTGAAGATTGATCTGGATTTTCATAGATGACTGCTTCGGGAATTACTTGTTTGATCTCACGCGTTAATTTGGTCCAAACATATAATTTACTTTCATCTTCACTTGGGATGACATTGTTTGGTCCCATCGCGTCTTTGATACTTTGAAATGAGAACATATCAATATGAGCACAAATAAATGGGGTGAATCTTGTTATACCCATATTTTACCAAGCAATAAGTGCAGAATCTTAAAATTTTACGCTAATTTTATAAAATCAATGCTTGTTTAGTAAAAAAGGGTAAGTATTTTGTGTTTACACAAAAATAGCTTTTAAGCTGATATTGTAAAGTAATAAATAGCCTCAGACTTAAAGCCCGAGGCTAAATTAATCTTACGGAGTAAAAAATTATTATCTATTAGAAGCTTACATAAGTACCTACAGCAAAATCTTTAACTTTGTATTTAGTTTTGCTTGTAGTATTTAAAGTTCTTTCATTTGCACGACCAGCAGCTGCTTCAGCGTATACTTTAACAAAGATTGATTTGTATTTATATACATTGCTGTCAACACCAACGTAAGCATTTAAAATATTACGTTTAACATTGTTGGCAGTATTACTGTATTTATTGTTTACACGAATGTAACCAACACCTGAATATGGTTGGAAGTATTGGTTAACTACGTATTTAACTTTACCTGCTACACCATATTGTTTTTTATATTGTACAAACTCAGAATTAACAATACGTTGTTTTTCAGCAGTAAGAGCTGCAGTTGCTGATAAGCCACCATCTCTAAAAGTATAAGATAATTCACCAGAGTGATATCTTAAAGGTTTTTTATAACCTTTTACTTTGTTTGAGTTTTGGAGGTAAGTATTTGCAGCTATAAAACGTACACTGTTTTTACCAACAGACCAATCAGCTCTTAAAGCGTACTGTTCTCTTTTAACTTCAGTACTTAACTGTGTTTTACCATATGATAACCCTAAAGTGAAGTTATTTACTTTAGGAGTAATATAAGTAATTACAGTATCATATGCAGTTGCTGCAGAGAAGGCTGTAAAGTTAGTTTTACGGTAGCTGCTGCTAAATGCACTAATTGTATTAGTGTCACCACCAGTTTTACTATCTGCAACTGTTACAAATTTACCATAAATTAAAGTACCAAATTCTGGTTTAGATAATACTAAATAACCTTGGTTATAAACTAAACCAAATTTTTTGTGAGCACCTACTTTAGTATTTTTGTTGTAGTTATAGTTCCAAGAGTGGTTATAACGTACAGCAAATGATACAGAGAATTTATTAGCATCTACCCATGTACCACGTAACCAAACACGTTCGCGTAATTGCCATCTTTTGAATGCTGAATTTGTAGTAGTATTAGTAGCTACATCCGTTTTATCGAATTCTAACTCTGAATAATAAGCACGGAAGTCACCACCAAAAATTAATTGAGCTGATGAGCCATTTGAGTAAGAGCTGCTATATATAGTTGCAGAAAATGCTGTCGTTGCAATTGAAGCTAATGCAAGAGCTAATAATGATTTTTTCATATAAACCTTAAACTTTGAACTTAATAGATATTAGTTGGAATTTCTAATATCGCTGCTATGGAATAATAGATCTCTAGTTAAATTATTTGAAAGAGCTATAGGATAAATAATTTAACTAGAAAAACTAATTATCTCATACAAGAGTATATCAGTAAATCGTGATTTAATTAATAAATTAATCAATTTTTTTCAAAAAGTGTCGACTAGATCACACTTTTTTATAAAAAAAGAGCTGAAAATGAATAATTCTTCATTTTCAGCTCGTCTTAGAAACCAACTTTAATTGCAGTTGCAAGATTAATTAAATTGGTTTTAGCACTATAATTTAAAGCAGCATTTGCATATTGGTATTTGGTATTAATTCGCGAATAAGTATCTTCAACAATAAAGTCAACATATAAGCTTTTATAGGTGTAAATTGTAGAACTTGCACCAAGAATAAAATTATATTGCTTGTATTTAGAATAAACTGGGCTAAATTGATAATTTCCTGTTAAATCAGTAAACTTACTATGAACAAAAGTAAGAGCTACAAACGGTTTGAAATATTGTGAGAAATTATAGTTAGCTTTAAAGCCTAAAGACCTAGTTTTATCTTTATAAGGTGAAGATTGACTATCATTAGAGTCTACTAAATTATATTTAGCATCTTGATAAGCAAAATCCAAACCTACAGTCAAATTATCAGCTAATTTACTATTGTAATAGGCTATATCGTATGAGTTGATTAAATTATTTAATTGTTTATTTATACTATTTGCTGTATGTGCATAGGTTAAGGAAAGCATATGCCCATTATTACTATAGTTTAAATTAGTAGCGTATTGCTTACTAGTAGTATTTTCTTCTTTTGTTTGTGCAATACTAAATCCACCGCTTAAGCCTAATTTATATGGAATATAGTAGCTTAATACTGAATCATATTCACTAGTGGTAGCATTAAAAGCTGTGAATTTAATTGTATTGCTAAAGAAATCGTATTCTAGATCATTAACAAAGCGATCGTCAGCTACAGTAATATCTTTAGAAGTGTACCAAAATGTAGGATGACTTAAGTAAGCATATGCTCTGCCTAATTCAAAGCCATCGCGATAATGATTATTTTTGCTATTGTACACCTGACGGTCGTTATAAACATATTTGATGCGATAGTTATAGTAATAATGATCTGCTCGTGCGAGGAAACCATAGCTTAGATCATTACTATCAGTAATATTACCGCTTAAGCCGATTCTGGTACGAATACCATAATCAGAGTAAGTAAGGCGATCTCGATAGTATTGAGAGTCGTACTTGCTATCTTCAAACGACCATTGATATCTTTGATCAGCCAATAATGTTAAATTGGCGCTAGATAAACTATCAGAGTAGTCGTATAAGGTAAACGCGTTTACATTACTAGGTAGTTAAAATACCAGCAATTATTAAACCATAGAGAGTTTTATGCATGTGTAAAAAAGATTTAAGTAAGATATAATAAATATCTTAAGCACTTACTT
>NZ_NRJG01000074.1 GCF_003585935.1 Psittacicella hinzii | reverse complement strand
TAACTACTACAGGCACACTTGGATCTTTAGCTATAGCTGGACTTTATCGGCAGATGAGTTTATCCGTAGGCGAATAAGGAGTATGCTTTGGAGACAATGGAAAACACCACAGAACAGGAAGAAAAAGTTACTCCAACTTAATCCTAAGTTCAAAGGGAAAATACTATGGTCAGGACGCCGCAGATATAGGTTCTGTTCTAGTCTATTAAATTCAGCATTAACTAACGAAGCGTTAGCTAAAGCTGGTTTTACTTGGCTAAACCTGATTCATCGCGAATATTTAAACAAGAATTAGGGTAATAAGAAAAGCCCAGAGTACTAGGTCTCTGGACTTTGGACGTAACCGCCGTATACGGTACCGTACGTACGGTGGTGTGAGAGGTCGCGGTCCTAGGTATAACTATACAACCTAGGATGGCTCTACTCGATGTGCTTGCTTCCTTAACGATTATATTTAAAGGTACAAACATTTACTACAATCAAATGATTAGACTTCAGGATTTCATACGCAAGGTAAGAAGCAAAACAAATTTCAATCGTGTGATTGCCGAAATTAATATTCCATAACAGATCTAAATCGCCATTGATTAAAATATCGATATCCAAATAAATAAGCTTATCCATTTCTTGCTAAGTGAAAATATCAATCATGGCAAAGAAATGATTAGAGGTAATTAATCTTAATAGGAAAACCATCGAACTCTTCACTGTAATAGAAATAAAGGTAATAGTCTTATCCTAAATTTGTGTACAAACTAGATATTTAATTTGTGCTTTGATTCTTATGCCCTTTCTTTTTCTTCTTACAATATTTTTTATACAATCGTGGCAATCTAACCAGATCCATAATTAACTTGTAATAAATATTTTGATATATATCATCTCTGGAATCTTTAACTTCTTGGTTGCTACCAGATAACTCTCTAATTCGCCATTTAACTGTTTCAGGCAATAACACAATATCTTTTGTCCATTCTCCCTGTTTTTTCTCTACATTAAAATTGCACATATCCCCAGGTTGCTTACAATTGTCATTAAAAATAAATGGGATATGTTGAGATAAATAACTAGTTGGGCAAAGACTGAAAAGATTAAGATTATAATGGTCACGTAAATATTGAATTATATGCATATCAAAATTCAAAGAATGCGTATCAGATTTTCCTTCTTTTTTATCAATATTCGGTACAAGACTTAAAATATTTGTTTTGGCTGTATCAAATGCATATAAATCATCTTGATAAAAATCAATGCCTGCGATATAGATATTTTTATATCCACAAGCCATTGCAGCAAGAATCATGTAGACGCCCGAGGTAATTCTTTTATGTTCAAATATCTCATAACGTATTAGTATGATATCTATATCTAAATAGTGAGATAAAAATGCATCGTACCCATCAATTACATCCACTAAGTAAGAAATTTCTTCCTTTAATGTTTTTGGTTCAATCAAAGGATTGTTAAAGGTAGAGGTAACAATATGCTCGATGTCATACTCTTGATTTTCTATTAATTTTTGGGTAGTTAAATATTGATTCCACAAAAAATTAGGTGTAAAAAAAGCTGCTTTTACTTTTTTACCTATAAAATAACAGTCTTCAAAATAAAATTGATTGCATCGAAAAACGTCATAATCTGTAGGTAATCGATCATAGTCAATCGTTCTTAAACTTGGGCCGTTCCCACAAATAATAACATTATCACTAGTTCTTTTTATTTTCTTCTCTTTCTGAATAATCATATTATAAATAAGGAGCGTATTTCCGTGAACAAATAAACTTTTTGATGATTTTCTTGACTTGACGTCCAGAAAGTATTTCTTTAGGCGACATTTTGATGAATTTTAACAAATCTACCCATCGATATTGGGTTAATGTATAGTACATGTAAATAATTTCTTGTATGAATTTTTTCTCTTTTTCATCCATTTGTGAATATCTTGGACAGAAATAACCATATAGCTTTCTCGCATCATCAAAGGTTAAATTAAGTTTTATTTTTAATGAAGGATAAAGAACTGACAAATAATAAACCCAAACTTCCTTACGAATTCCATTTGTCATTTTTCCTTGTTAGCTTGAATATTTCTGTGATACTTGATTACTATGTAATCGGTATTCGACTAATGGCATATTAAGGTTAGCTAATTTGCCTTTCTTTGAAATCTCAAACCATAATTTATAATCTTCAGCATGCTGATAATTTTCATATTTTAAGCCTAGCTCTCTGAATACCTTTGATCGGATTAACACAGTTGGGTGCAACATCGGGCAGTTAATAAACATATTTCGATTTATATCAAAGCGAGACTCAGCTACGTCTGCTGTTGCTTTTGTATTATGAATTTTCATTGCACTTCCACATACCAAAACATCAGGATTTTGTTCCATCCAAGATACTAGGGTATCCAATCTAAAAGGATAGGCTATGTCATCTGCATCCATGCGAGCAATGTAATCCCCTTTTGCTTCCGGTATTGCTTTATTTAGAGAGTAAACGATCCCTTTATTTGCTGTATTTTGTAGAGCTTTTCTCTTTAATTTATATTTTTTGGTGATTTCCTTTCTTCTATCAGGATACGTATAGATAAGCCCTACTATTTGGAAGAGCTTGTGAAAAGGAAGATTTATAGACTTATATTCATTTGGTTTTATACCATTCTTATAAGAATAAATAGCAGCTCCAGGGATAGACATCCCAGAGATGTCTGATATCGTTTGCCACTTTACTTTTTTCTTTCTTAAGTCTATAACAGTTCTATGTTGTTTTTCAGAATAACTTTTCTTATCTTTTGTAGGCAATACATGACACTTGCCTATTTGTTTAGCGTACTTTTTTATTAAGTGATCTGATACTTCAAAAAGTTTTACTGTCGAACGAATTGAATTTCCTTCCTCTATATATTTTAAAGCTTTACTAAGTTTTAATTGAATATCTTTTTTGATTTTCATAACTTTATGACCTCAATGTTAGATATCAATCAAAACTCCAAAAAAAGAGGGACACTTCACGAAAAAATTTCGGGCACAAAAAAAGCCATATTGTTGGATTTTGCTATAAAATAGCATTAATTTAATTAAACAGAAAAAAACAATATGGCGAATTTAAGTATAACACACAACCATAACATTATTGCCCTCTTCGCAACTCATAGCAGTAGTCTATTTAAATCAATTGCGTATATTAACAGTCTACTTCCTTATGATGACCAGAAAACTAGTAAGTCATTAGAATGCACACTATATCGCTGTAGAAAAGATTGGAAAAAGCATTGTGAAGAAAATAATCTAGATCCAACTAATCGTAGCAAGTGTAATAAATTCTTTGCTAATTACGAAAGTAGCTCTTACAATAAGAAAAGAAATAGAGGAAGAAAGACTAAATATCACCACTTTATCTCTGACTATCCAGAGCTAAAAACTCAATATGAAGATTTAATTCAAGATTTAATAACTAAAAAACAGCCTGAAGGCAGAATTATTCTTGAACTTAAAAAATTCTTCAAAGCAAATAAAGTTAGTGATTGTGCTAAATACCTACCGTCTTCACCTAAAACTATCTACAATTGGGCTAAGGCTGATCTAATTCCTCAAAGAATTACTAACGAAAGTAAGCGTAGATATGGTAGAAGTAAAGCCTACGATAAAACTAAGAAACCAGGGTCATTTCGCACTATTGAACAGCGCTCTATTGATTTTCCTAACTTTGACAATGAAACTGGTCATTTTGAATTAGATATTGTTATCGGGGCTGCTAGAGCTACTTCTAGACTATCCTTAATGGAACGGCAAAGTAGATGGCACTTATATACTCCATTAGACTCGTTAAAACCTCGTTATGTAGCTAATGAAGTAATAACATCATATGGATAGCTAAGACTAGAGGATTAAAGCCTAATCAAGTAGTTAAAAGCATTACGTGTGATAACGGCATTGAGTTTAAAGACTACAAGCTTATAGAAGAAACCTTAGATATTCCTGTTTACTTCTGTAAAACTGGACGACCTGATCAACGCTCTCGTCAAGAATGTAGCTATAAAATCTACCGTAGATACTTCTTTCCTAAAAAAATTCGTCAAATATACTTCAAGAAGAGTATGTTTGTATCAATCTAGATTCTGCAATAACATTGTTAGAAGCGTTTTAAATTACCATACCCCTAATGAGGTTTTTAACAATTATATCTAGTCGCTAAAATAGTTTTTGATATTGGCAAAAAACAATTTTATGCGCTTTTTGGACCGCGGAAAATGCGGTTCTAACTCCTGTTTATTTTTTACATACTCCCAACAGCAGCTGAAAATATATCTACGACGAATACCAATATTACAGCTAGGAGTGATATTAATGTAAATGCTGGAGATAGTGTATTAATTATAGATTCCTCTTATTTTGCGAATGAAAATTTAACTGTAATAGTCGTAAAAGGAAGTATTGCTGTTGTAAATTCAAGTTTAGATTCAGGTAATAATACTTATCTTAGTGGTAATACCGATGTAAGCTTAACGAATAATACGTTTAATGCAACTAATATTACGGTTATTACTAATGGAACTTTCACTAATGATAATAATGTGTTTAATGCTAATGTTCACTTGTCTTTATAAAATGTGTCAGGAGAAACCGTATTAAACAAATACGACACATGGTTGCAAAGTACTGGTTTAGATTTTTATCAAACTGAATCTGATGAAGGTCGTAGTTTTATGTCGCAAATTATTGCAACTACATCAGTTGTAGAACAAGATCTTTATATTGCAGCAAATACACCATTATTAAAATAAATACTTAGGAAGTTTTGGTTTTACATTACAAACTTGTGC
>NZ_NRJG01000073.1 GCF_003585935.1 Psittacicella hinzii | reverse complement strand
CTATTATAGAGGAGATAATAAAAGAGATAAATATGCTTTCTCGCATAAGACTTGTGAATGAAAGTTAATAATCACTTGTAAATAATTTAAGCCTTAAATATAAAAGCTTGTAGCAACAAGTAGCTACTTATAGGTGATTACTTGTTTATTCCTGCTATTTTAGCCACATTGTCATAATCACTCTAAGCTTTATTTAAGCTTAAAAAGTTATTTAAAGCTAAGATTTATGATTTATGGTTAAAGATTATAACCGAAAATTTTATCTATTATCTGATTATTATTTCTTTACACTCACAAATAATTAAATCTTTATTGCGCTTGACTAAAGTAATTATAGGGTAAGATTTTAGAAAAATCAATAAGTGAGCACTCACTCAATTATGAATTTTTACTTATTTCTTAACCTAAAATAAGCACTTTTTAGCCTTTAGCAGCTCGTTTTTCATTAAAAATAACTAACTTAAGAAAAAAGTTTATTTTTGTCCTTTTGTCGCCGTAAAAAACCTCGTAAATTAGTGCAACTATTTGCTGCCTAGTATGCTCCTAATCATCAGCTATATCGAGTTTAAGCTGTGAGAAAAAATAAATTATCTGCTTTTTTAATTACAGATAGGCATATAATATAAGCCGTTTTTAATACTGGATCTGATCCATATATTATGGGATTGGATTGTCTAGGACAAGTTTTTAGCTTAAACTTCAACGAGTTAGTTTTATCTTGATATCTCTAGAGCTAGTGCTTTATCTAATTCAACTCGTTGTTAGTTAATGTTCTTATGAACTAAAAAAGAAGTAATACACTTAAACAGAAAAGTGATCGATCCTCCATAAATAGAAAGGATATTCTACACAGTAGAAAAGTGATACCACATTTTCTGCTCATAGCTAAATAACTTGTCTTGCACGTTAAGATAGATTTATATGATGAACACAACATTTTCTGCCAAATTGCGTTTAGTTTTAGCAATTATCTTTATTGGCGTGGTTGCTGGTCTTGGTGCAGCATTCTTAAGTTGGTTAATTCACCAAGTAGAACACTTAGTTTTTGGGCATAGCGAAAGTGAGTTTCGTATTGTTACAGATGGGACAACTTGGCAACAACGTTTACTCGGCTTAACCATTGGTGGGGTAGTAATCGGGATTCTCTGGGCTTGCTTACAAATGTTTGGACGTGCCATTGTTGGGATTAATGGCATGATTAAAGGTAAAAAAGCTCCGATGCCAGAAAACATTGCCCACTCACTATTACAGATCTTTGCTGTAGGGGTTGGTGCTCCGGTAGGTCGTGAAGTTGCACCTCGTGAAATTGGTGCTCTATTTGCAGGCACTATTGCTGATAAGCTAAAAATCGATGCGCAAATGCGCTCGATCTTAGTAGCTTGTGGGGCTGCGGCAGGTCTAGCTGGGGTGTATCACGTACCTTTTGCTGGAACGATTTTTGCTCTTGAGATTTTAATTGGTGTAATTAATGTTCCTTATGCCATTATTGCTTTAAGTATTTCGGTGATTGCGACCTTTGTAGCGCGTATTACTGTTTCAGCTGAAACTTTCTACCTAATTCCGCAAATTTCAGGTACGGCTGAACATATTATGTGGGCAGCTATTTTAGGTTTACTAGTAGGTATTCCTGCTAAAGTATTCCGCTTACAAGTTAAATGGGCTGAAAGTACACGCTTTAGTAAAAAACACTTATTCTGGGCATTACCTCTAGGCTTTATTATTTCAGGGATTGTGGCTATTTGGTTACCACAAATCCTTGGTAATGGTCGTTCAACTGCACAAACCGCTTACTGGGCAAGCGTTAGCCTTGGCGTATGTATTTCGCTATTTATCGCTAAATGGTTAACTGTATTAGTTACTTTAAAAGCCGGAGCTTACGGTGGAACATTAACTCCAGGTTTAGCTATTGGTGCTATTCTTGGTACGTCGCTTGGTATGATTTTCCACTTCTGGTTTCCAAGTATGGACGTGGTAATGGCTGCTCTAGTTTGTTCAGCTGCTTTCCTTGCGGTTTCAATGAACGCGCCATTTACTGCTTTTGCTCTAACGATTGGTTTTACAGGGCAAAGTTTTGATGCATATTTACCAATGCTAGTATGTATTTGTATGGCATATGCAAGTGCAAGCTTAATTGGTAATAAACCAACTGCTAGTGCTAGTTAAGAGCTAAGCGATAATAGCTAGAATAAACTTTTGCAGATTGCACACAGCATACAACAATGTGAATTTTCACAAAAGCTAAAACGGACCTTCAGGGTCCGTTTTTCTTTTGCCTCTACTATCTACTCTACCATTCAAGTTTCAGTAAAAGCGGTCTGCAGACAATTTTTAGCATAAAAACCGTCCTCTTAGCTTTATTTCTCATAGTTCTAGCGCTATAATGAAATTATAGGATTATTCCTAAAAAAAAGGATTTTTCTTCGGCTTCTATGCTTGCATTAAGCATGGTTTTACTTTGCAGGATATTATTATGTCAACTTCTACGCACCAAATTGTCGAACTGCAACCTTTCTCATCACAAGAAACAGTTGAAGCTGTAGCTAAATATTTAGTAGTGGCTGCCGGTCAAGCACCAGCTGTACTCGTGGCTTTAGCTGCAAGTTTTCCGGGATATTTTCATACATCTAATGCCCAAGACAAACTGAGCTTAGAGCAAAGTAATATGCTATGGCAAAGAATTGGGCAAGCTGATGCTATGTTTACCCAAAATGCCCAAGCTACCATGTTCTTTACGATGCTAACACAAGATGCCATTGCTTACACTAAACGTTTCCCGCGTTTAGCCACGGTAGGTAAACTCTTAGCGCATGTATGGGCACAACAAGCTGGTAAAATTTACAATCAAGCCTATCAAGCTGATATCGAAGGTAATTATTTTGACTGGTCATTACGCTACGACGCAGGTTTAAGTCCAGATGAAGTACATAGCCAATTACAAGACCTAAAACGTAATCCAGCTGATTACTTCTCTAAACCTCTAACCCAAAAAGCCAACCTCTGGAATTATTGGGGAAGTTTAGATAATAAATATACTGACTTTAGTGGAGCTATTTGGCATTGCCTAACTACTAATCTTGAACAAGGTCCACGCCTCCATGAAAAAACTTGGTCGGACTATGCTTCAAAACTAGGTTTTGTTGGTACTTTAAAAGGTATTGATCTACTTTATCAATTTGCTCTGGTAAAACACTTTGGCGTGAATGAGAAAAAAGTAACCGGACAGATTACTGATCCAGAACTACGTGCCAAAGTAACTACAGCTCTGTTAAATACTCTATACTACTTTATCGAGCATCAAGCAGATATTCGTTTCTTAACCAGTTTAGGTTACAGTTACCGTCATACAGACGATCAAACTGCTATCTCTTTACTCCTAAGCGGCTTAAGCCCAAAACAACAAGTGTTTGTGCACCAACTCACTACCCAATTACGCAAACAAGAATTGGATCTTGCTGCCTTAGTAGCTGATATTGAACACAATGCTGGAGTAAAAGCAGAGTATCATCAACTCTTAGCTTCTCTTGAAGAACAATTACGTCCGAGTGCTTCCTTAGCTGCGACTAATTTAGGTACGAGCGCTTTTGAAGCTGAGCAAGTTGACACTAAAGCTTTAGAGCGCTTAGTGTTCTTAGGTCTACCACAAGTGAAAACGGTGCGCTTAACAGCGCCTTCAGCCAGGAATGACCAGTAGTAACGAGCATACTGGCAAACCTCTAAACTCGCTGCAAAGCAACCAAAGTTCTAAAATTACATCAACAGCACAAACCTCTACAACCACTAGCTCTACACAAACATCTAAACAGCAGGCAACTAAGCAAGTGCCGGTGAGATCTGAAGTAGATGCTGAACAAGAACATCAAGTGCAATATCGCCAAAAATATCAGGCGAAACATGATGTTTCGGATATCCCAGCACGGTATAAAATTGCCCGTGAGGATATGTGGTTAGTGTTTATTCTCTTGGTGATTTTAGTAGCTATTGGTGGTTACGCTTGTTATCTACTCTTTGTAAAAATCTTTAGTGCCAGATAACTGCTAACTTAAAGAAAAGTATGGGTTACAACTTACACTTAAAGTTGTAATATTTGTAATCTCTTTTAGCGTAAAACAGTCATCCTCGTGATGGCTGTTTTGCGTTTTGGGTTTTGCGTTTAGATTTGAGCCTACCGCAGTTTCTGCATTTAGGTTTTGGGTTTTAGGTTTAGTGATCGGGTTTTACATTTCGGTTTGTCTTTCTGTTTTGTGTTTAGGCTTTGTGCTTAGGTTTTGCATTGAATAATCTAGCCATCTGTAATGTGTCTTCTTTTGTAGACAACCTACCCCAAAATCTAAATAATCCCTAAAATTCAAACCCTTAGATCATTTACCCTTGTTGATCGCTAAAAAATCCCTATATACAATAAGTTAGTAACGCGAGATTTTTATCTCCTTACGTAGATTTTTCTAAGCAAGAAGAAACGCTTGTTTTATAATTAAAAGGTAAGTTTCGGGAGTTTTTGTTCCTTAAGCTTACAAATATCTCTACAGCATCGTATGTTGGTTGCATGATTAATAGTTAATTTGGTAGTTCTGCTAAGATCTCTTAAGAGACTAAGCGCTATACTTATCTCTTTGCTACTATGAGTAGAAAGTAGATACCGCAGCGTAATGTGAACTAAATCATCGCTCGTATTACAGAAGTACTAGAACTACAACATAACAACCATCAAGCATCCCAACATCCAACCTAAGATATCGCAATTACTTTATGGCACTTAAATTTACTCTTAACTTTTTATCGTCGCCGATAAAAAATACCCTCCTCTCAGCTGGTTTAATGCTAACTTTAGGCATGCCACAAGTAATGGCTGCTCCAGCAAACAAGAATACCCAAAACACAGACGCAGGTCCAAAATTCAGTTTACCTTTTGTTCCTTTAGATACACAGTTAAGTAAACCTGCGGTTAATATTCTTAACAACGTAAGATTTTTTGATGTAAATCCTAAAGCTAAAGGTTACAACGCTCGAGGTTATATCAATCCTCAATCTAATCCAGATCAATATCCATTTAGTGCTGCTTTTAATTCGGACGCACGCTATGAACCATTACACCAAATGATGGTAATTTACTATCAAGGGTTGTACGATTACTTATCAAAAAATCGCGTAGCTAAAGATCCGGCTAAATTCTTATTAGGCGCTTTAGATCTTATGGTGCCTTATGATCTTAGCAATAAAGGTAAAGTTTACCGTCAAGCTGCCGAGCAAGCACTCTTAGCTGTTACTCCAGCTAAAGTAAAACTTAATCCGGCTGATGGTTACTTACTTAAAGACTTTATCCTTACGGCTTATACTTCACAAATGATGGGCTATTGTAATATTAACCACAAGTGGGCATTACAACCAAGCTATTGTCGTGGGGCTGCCATTATGAGTATTATTCTGACTAATGGCTTTAAAACTGGACAAGGTTACTTCCGTCGTTTAGGCTTCTTAGCACAAATCCCGCAAGAAATGGATTACCTCAACGATGAACAAAAATTAGCAGCTTTTGGGACAATTATTCCAGTTCTTGCTACTAACCAAGAAACGTTCAGTCGTTTAGTTGGTTTTACTATGGATTTTGGAGATCAAGTAAAACAAGCTTTAAGTAATACTAATCTTACTTTAGGGCAAGAGACAAACTCTAAACTACAGTTTACTGATCCTCAAGCTAAACCTGCTGACGACAGCAACCAATCTAATCCAGAGGATAGTAATCCTAGTCAACAAAATAATACCTCTGAAGATAGTTCGGCTGACGCAACTAAGAATCCTAGTACAGAAGACACTGACTCTAAACCTACAGTTGCCAATCCAGAACAAAACCCTCAACCTAGTAACCCGAAAAAATAATTGCCGGAGATTGCCAAATGAAATTTACCACTAAATTCTTAGCAACTGCGGCATTAGCCGTAGCCACTGTCATACCTAGTGCACAAGCGAAAGTACAATACACTTACAACGCAGTCGAGCGTAATGTAATGTTACAAGCTTGGCAACTAGCTAATTCTTTAGGTGCATATGCTGGTAAGGATATGACTTTAGGGCAGTTCTTTACCGCTCTAAGTAAATTACCTTACGCTAATAAACTTAGCTTACATATTGAGCCTAACGGACAGTTACAAACGACCATAAATATCTCGGAAATTTTAGATTTTGCGAAACAGTACTGTGTTGCTGATGATAAAGGCAATATTGATTTTTATAATCATGCATGTGTACACGTTTTAACTATTGTGGCAATACGTAATGCTATGAGTGCGAATAATATTGCACAATACTATGATGTAGCTTATCTCTATCAACAAGCAGCTGCTACTAAAAATAGGAAAAATCTTAAAGCACTCGAGAAATACAAAATCACTAGCTTTAATGATATTCAAGCCAGCCAAGAAACTCTTGATCAGCTGCAATTAAGTGATATTCTACGTCAAAACTATAACATTCACTTAATTCCTAATAAAAAAGTTAGCAAATAACTAGCGCAAAGCTAAACAATGCAAAGCATAAACAATGCAAAACTAAAGCATTAACTAAAACCCCAATGTTAATACGTTGGGGTTTTAGTTTTTGTTTTGGTTTCTCACTTTGTGGAGTAGTACTTTGTTTTACTCAGATCTATACCACAAAGTTTAACCCCGCAACTTTGTGCGGGGTTAAACAACAACTTAGCTTATGTTTTGCTAGCTGGCTTGTTTATCTAGCTGTCTAGCTTATTTACCAGCATTAGCCGGTGGAGCTGGAGGTGGATCACCTTGTGGACCGCCTGATGGAGGCATGCCTACAGTTACACTTAAACCTAGATTTTGTAGCATCATATTAATTTGCGCTACGGTAAAAGCTTTAGCTGCGTAAACAATTACGTCACCAGCCATATACATCATATTAGCGGCTGCGTTATTCGCGCCTGGCATTTCCACTACTTGACGACCATTCTCTTGGTATAAACGACCTGTGAACTTAGCTTGTACTTTAGTAGGGTTATCCATATGAGCAGTTTTTACAGGTTGCCCAGCAGGTGCAAAAGGTTTACTTACCGCTTGCCCTTGAATTGGCTGAAAGCCGCCTTGGCTAGGTTGAACATGCGCATTTTGCTCGCCAGATTTTGCCCCAGTAGGCGCTTGGCTATTGTTGGCAGCATGAGCATGATTAGCATTTTTACCAGTTTGTTGAACATGTGATGGTTGAGCTTGTTTGCCTGTACCAGGTTGCGCATTTGGTTGAGCTTTATTGCCATTGCCTTGGTTACCATTACCGTTGTTTGGTTTGTTGGTATTTGGTTTAGCTTGTGTTGGCTTACCATTATTTGGTTGTGATGGCTGCCCATTATTATTTGGCTGCGTACTTGGTTGGCTTGTTGGATAAGGATAAGTAGTTGGGCTACTATTGGTATTGGTTGTAGTTGTGCCATTCGCAAATGCTGAAGCTAAACTACAACTTAAAGCAGCTACTACTGCAGTTAATACGGTGATTTTGGATTTAAAATTTACCATTTTGCCTCCCGAAGGGGGTAAAAGAATATAGACATCTTCCTCTTGGTCTTACGATTCGACTACTACAGGGCTGTAAAATTAAAAGCTAGCTATTAATGCTATTGCTGTAAGTAGCGCAGCCGTTTGGTAGAGCTATATTGATAATTCTTGTACGTAAATCTATACCTTATTTTTTTTAGATAACCATGTTTTGTGGTGTATCACTATTTTGCAAAGATTTACTGCTCATCCAGATAAGAAGAGATAAAAACCATAACCTAGCAAAGATTTATAAATGTATACTTGCCATTTCTCGGCTAAACTACTATAAAACTAAGCTAATACTATTCACCTATCTAAGCCTTGTGCTATTCATCTACCTAAGCCTTATGCTGTTCTAGCTAACAGACAACGTAAACTTACGTAAACGTAAATTAAAGATAAGTTATAGATAAGAAAAACTTAGCTAGAAAAGCTTTACTTGTCCGCAGACAAGTTTGTGCTTAAGAATGCTTAAGTATTCTTAATAAGACTTAAGCATATTAATCTCAAAAAATGTACATGATATTCTTACTTAGATATCAAATTGGTTATATGGACATAGAAGTAAGTTTTTAAGACTTCCTGACTACTTATTTTTTCTGGAGATAAGTACAGACTTAAAAAGCTAACTCTATGAACTCTCTTATCTTTAGTGCTACAAAGCACATAAGAGTTTTAGGTACAAGTTTCCAAAATTCAACACACATTTTACTAGAAAGCGCAAAAATAAGGTAAAAAAATATCCCCAAGGCATGATCACTTACCTCATACCTCTGGGGACATTCAGACAATTTCTTACTTTATTTTAGTTTTTTCATTATACGCAAATTTACGGTAAAAATTGGCAATTTCTCATAAATTTTTCATATTCTTTACTTAGAATTTGCGCAGAGTTAGTGGAAGACACTAATCCTTACTACGAAGCCGATAAAAATCTTCTTATTTCTTGCAGAGTTAATTCTTTACAGACCTCTATCAAAGCGACAGCTATCAAAGTCGCTTCTTCTCTATGGGGAGTATGTAAAAAGTGCAAAAACTTAATTTAATTTGCAACTTGCATTAACTTGGAGAGCTTAGTTACCCTGCTGTGGAGCTTGTTGTGAGTTTGGAGCTTGGTGGCTACGTTTTGCAGAGTGTTGTTTATTACTCGTAGTACCTTTACCACTTACACGTGCATCAATCCCTAATTTAGCTAAAGAAGCATTGATTTGTTCAACTGTTGCTTGTTGTGGAGCATATACTTTCATGCCATTACTTGCTGTGTATACGCTTTTCTTGCCTTTAGTTGAATTGCTAATGATAACAATACGGTTATCATCTTTTTGGTAAAGTTTAGCTGTAAATGATTGATTTTGTGCAACTACATTTACTGATTTTACGAGTGTGCTTTCAGCTCTACGTTCGTGAGTTTGGCTTTGACTTGTGTGGTTAGCTGGT
The DNA here is from genome assembly GCF_003585935.1 of Psittacicella hinzii. Taxonomy (GTDB): domain Bacteria; phylum Pseudomonadota; class Gammaproteobacteria; order Enterobacterales; family Psittacicellaceae; genus Psittacicella; species Psittacicella hinzii. The sequence goes on along the minus strand of NZ_NRJG01000073.1, from coordinate 12,804 downwards.
TGTTGTGCTGGAGCAGTATTTGCCCAAGCGAATGAACATAAACTTAAACCTGCAGTTGCAGCCAATAATAATTTGCGTAATGCTTTGTTTGCTAATTTAGTCATCATGAATTCCTTAGAGTGATAAGTTTTGAGTGTTAATTAGTTAATAGTTAATTAGCTAATAGTTAATTCGTTTGATTATTCTGATTAATGTAGGGAAGCTTTGGCAGCTTACTTAAGCTTAGGTAAGCTTGGTTGCTATTTGTCTACAAAAGAATTTTTAAGCAAAGGTAATTTACCTATACGAATGCTCTGAGTAATATTAAATTTGTAAAGGCTCAAATATGACTTTTCAAGTTAGAGTTAGGTTTATGTTGTTTTACGTCTGGTATATGTTCGTCCTACATCTAGTTTATATTAGTCCTATATCTGGTTGATGTTCGTTAATTTTGAGCTTATATGTCCTAGATTTATGATCCGTTTGTATCATTTTTGGGGTACAGCTAAACACACTTTATTTAAATTTGGACAAAAAATTAGCTGCTACCGCAGAAGTAACAGCTATAAGTTCTTTTGTTCAATTTAAAAAATTGTTTGCAATGATTAAGTAGATTTAAGATTTCCTTATTAAGGAGCATATCTAAAACTACAATCTTTAATCGTTAGCTACAGTCGATTTAAAAACACAGATATGTTTTTACTCTTTTGCTGCAATAATTGCTTCTACATCAACTCCGAGATCTTTTAACTGTTCATTGATTTGTTGTTCAATATCAGCTAAACGTAGTTTAGTAGCATGAATATCACGAATCACTTGTTCTAAATCAATTGGCTCTTCTTCCTCAAAAGTATCAACATAACGAGGAATATTTAACGTGAAGTCGTTCTCTTTTAACGTTTCAAACGAAACTAGAGCCGAGTATTTATCTACACTTGCTCGTTTTAAGTAAGTATCGATAATACGTTCAATAGCCGATTCTGGTAAAAGATTTTGTTTTTTCCCTTTCTCGAAGTCTTTAGACGCATCGATAAAGAGAACATCTTTATTTTTACCACGATCTTTACGTAAAACAATAATTACGGTTGGAATAGTTGTCGCAAAGAAAAGATTTTTTGGTAAGCCAATTACGGCATCGATGTAGTTTTTCTCGATTAAGCAACGACGAATTACTCCCTCATCACCACCACGGAATAATACCCCGTGAGGTAAAACTACGGCAAATTTCCCGTTATCTGCAAGGTGATATAACGAATGTAGCACGAACGCAAAGTCAGCATAAGTTTTTGGAGCTGGTCTACCATATTCAGCAAAACGAGGGTCCTCTAAACGTCCGGTCGGATCCCAATGAGCTGAGTAAGGTGGGTTAGAAACAATTGCATCAAACTTTTGTGGCTCATGTTTGCTAGTTAACGGCCAATCTGTATCCAGCGTATCGGCATTGTTTAAGTGGATATTAGCTAACTCAACGTTATGCATCATTAGGTTCATGCGTGCAAGGCTGTAGGTAGTTTGATTAAGCTCTTGCCCGTAGAAATGTACAGGTACACTCGTTTGGCTTTTGGTTTTTGCTGCTAATTGTACTTTTTCAAACTCATCTTGTACGGTTAAGAGTAATGATCCAGAACCACAAGTTGGGTCGTAAATATTAAACGCTTGTTCTTGTTTTTTACTTCCCTGTAAACGTTTAGCCGTAAGATCAGAGGTAACAATTTTAGCTAGAACGCGAGAAACATTGTGCGGGGTATAGAACTCACCTGCTTTTTTCCCCATATTCTCAGCAAAGAGTTTGATTTGGTTTTCGTAGATATCACCTAAGAGATCGCGTTTATCATCCGAACGATACTCTAAATCATTAATCAGAAGTACTAGATCCGATAAAAGTTTAGTACGAGCGGCAGCAGTTGCTCCTAAACGATTAGAGTTGGCATCTATGTCATTGAAAATATCTTTTAGAGCTTCGGCATTAGCTTTAACCGTTGGCTCTATATCTGCTACTAGATTTACTTGCGCAGTTAAATCTCTAAAGTTTTTAAACATCTCCGCAAAAAGATCTGCTTGGGCTGTCGCTTCTTGCACCGCGGCAATAATTTTTTTCCAAGCAAACTTGGGAGCGATTAGATAACCAATTTGCGTATACACTTGAGAAATAAAAGCATGATCCTGGATTAAATCAGCATACTCACTCTCATATTGCTCATAACTAATACCTAGTTCTGGTAGTTTTTCTTCGAAACGCTCTGAAAGATAGCGATAGAAAAGTAAGCCCAGAATATAGTTTTTATACTCTGAAGCATCCATTGAACCACGTAGTTTATTGGCAATTTTCCATAATTGCGAGCTTTGATCTTGGATTTGTTTTTGTTCTGCTTGGTTATACTTAGCCATGTTTTCTCCGCAAGCTACTATTGCTTTAAGCTGGGTTAAAGTAAGGATATTCGATATTACGAGAGTGAGGTATATAACCTTAACTCTTGTTTACTCCAAGGCATCTATATCTAGTATAGAGCTCTGTATGTAAAATGTGATGCCCCTATTATAACAAGCACTCACCCTCTAAGCTCTTAAAATCATGTTTAATGCCTCGATACGCGTAAAATCCCTATACATATACGACAAAAACAAGCAATGAGGATAAAACTTACCAGATAAACAGACTAAATGCTATCTCTTTCTTTATTTCTATCTTTATTTCTATCTTTACGTGTAGTGTCTTACTTTTTGTAGTATCTCCTAAGCATAAAGTTGAAGCTCTGTCTCAGTAGAGTTAAAGTAGCGTGTGATATGTGGTACATGCATGGGGTGCGATAGTGCAGGAATACGGTAATGCAGGAATACAGGAGTGCGGTAGTACAGTGTGCAGTAATGCTGGAGTGCGTGCGGTAAACCACAAAAACAAAAAAACCTCAGCTTTAGCTGAGGTTACAACAACTTAACTTATTTACAGCAAGAAATTAAACCTTAGTTTAACTCCTTGTAGGACTGGTTTATGAAAAACCACTTTTGAGAAATAACAACACTAATTTCTCACCCTTGATGTTAATTTTCTGCCTTAACAGCAAGCGTGAACAATTAGTTAGCTCTTAATTCTTTAGGTATTATAACGAGAAATTTCGCACTATGCAAGTAATTTCGGCTAATTTTGCCAAAAACATGCACTTTGTTAAGTTGTAAGAGTAAGGTTTGTCTAAATTTTATTGCTGATTTTTAACCCGAGCAACCAAAATTAAAGGGCTAGAATCTTGATTTCTAGCCCTAAAATTATGCTGCCAACTTTATCGGCTAACTAATTAGCTATTTTGCGTTTATAGTTAGGTCTTGGCAATATTCTGTACTTTAAATCTTGGCTAGCTAATGATTAACGTACGCTTGTGTCAACGCGTAAGTAAGTATCGATGTATTCGTGTGCATAAATTGAGTTTTCCATTTGGAAAGGTTTTGCACCTACTGCTTGCATGATTTCGCCTTGATTTAAGCTTGTAGTCATGTTTAAAGCTTTAAAGATATGGTTTGCTTGTTGCGCTGTAATGTCACGTGATACGTAAACTACTTGTCCGTCTTGCGTTACTACTTTGTGTGTAGCATTTGGGAAAGCATTAGTTGACATAGACACGCTACCGTCAGCATTGATTTTACCTGTAATAATTAAGTTTACTTGCGTGTATTGTACTTGTTTACCAGCTTGTGCGTGTTGAGCTGGAGCTTTATTAGTGTATTCAATGCGATCGGTTGGTTGTACTTCACTTGCGTAAGCAGTAGTGTACATTGCACCAGATGTTAAAGCTAAAATTAAACTTGCTAATACTTTAGTTGTTGTTTTCATAAGAGTCCTGTTTGTGTTTGCTGTTGTTTGTTTTAGTTGTTATTTGTTTGCTTAGTTATGAGTTTGTAACTCATTTATGTACTTACTACAGAGAGCGGCTAGCTACCTGATTTTTTCAAAAAGATTTTCTTTATCTGATTAGAATGGACGACTATCTAAATGACGACCAGTACGGTAGAAGATTTTGTTATCTTCTTTATCAATGTTTTGTTGTTTAGCTGATTGATGTGCCATCACTTGTTCATCAGTAATAATTGCTGTTACTTCTAAACGTGAGAACATGTCGTTAATTTGATCAGCTTTTAAGCTTGGTGAAGCATAAACTACTAAACCATCACCTAAGTTGTATCTTACATTAGCTTTAGCATTACCTTCTTGTAATACTACCACTTGTTTATTACCTTGTACGTAAAGAGAACCTTGAATGTTACTTACAGTCACAGTGCGAGCTGCTGTAGCATTAGTTGCAGGTTGAGTTACAGGTACACGGTCATTAGCATTAAAGTCAGCGGCGTTCGCTGCATTAACTGCCATTAAACTAGTTGAAGCTAATAAAATTAAAGATAAAGTTTTAATTGCTTTCATAAAATGTCCTTGCTGTGTTTTTTAAGTTGTGTTGTTTAATTTAAGTGTTAAGTTGTATAAGTTATAAGTTGTATTTTTAATACGCTATTGCGTATTTGTAGGTAAGACAAAATTATTTTTTAATCGTTTGTTGTCTTGCCGAATTATTTATAGGGTAAAAGTTTTTTCTTTCAAGTAAAAAAAAAATTAACTTTTTCCTAAATCATAATTTCTATGCCTTAAACTCTATGATTTTAGCGTTTAAGTTGTAAATGCTGTCCACAACTAGAAAGTAAAATTTATCAATAAAAACAAGATAATTTTAATGCTAGATCCGCAAGCTAATAAGCACAACGGGAACTTTCTAGTTGTAGAGCAACCAATTTGTACTTTCTTTTCCTGTGCATATTATACAGCGGAAATTAATTAAATGCAATAGTTAAGTGAGTACTCACTCAATAATATTTTTAGCTATGCTTAATTATCAAGCGCTTACAACTAAAAATAATTTTAATTTTTCTAAATCTTTAGTTTTGGACTCATATTTAGATAATTTTATAGTTTTAAAATCATCTGCAATGAGAGTATTTTTAGTAGCTTTAATTGTATGTTGTCTGCTTGATGCTTTAGAGCGTTGTTGATCTACAGCATTGCAAATTTACAGCTTTTAGATTTAGATTTAGATTTTAGTTTGAGCTTTGAGCTTTGAGCTTTGAGCTTTGAGCTTTGAGCTTTGAGCTTTGAGCTTTGGCTCATTGTAAAAAAATCCCCTAGTAGTTACTAGAGGATCAAAAACTTAACTTAACTTTAACTTTTACGCTCTCAAAGAGTCATAAAAATCTGTCTTCCTAATAGAAAAATTTCTTATTAAGATCTTGGTACAGCACCAAGCAATAAAACTCGGATCAAAGTCTTATTGGTATCTAGAGTTTATTAAGTCAGGTATTTGTAATTATTTAGCAGGATTACGAATGAAAATATACAATGCTGTCTATGTGTTTTTAGTTTATGAGGATTAGAGTTTGTTGTTTTTCTAATCTTGCTGTGCCTATTATAGGTAAGGATTAGGAAAAGATAAATATGCTTTTATTCATAAAACTATTAACTAAAATTCATTAATCAGAATTAATTATTGCTTAAAACTTACTTAATCCGCATTAAAGAAGCTTATAAATCAAGCTTCTCTTATGATTAAGGTTAAGGGAAAAAGTAACTGCAGTTACTTTTTCGACAACCTTAAGATTAATCAAGTTAGATTAAAATGGTTGAACTTACTTAAGTAAAGATTATCTATATAACACGCAACACAATTATTTATTGTGCAGTTTAGTGTTGAAGAAATTAGCAAATTTCTCTAGTGGTAGTTGTCCTGAAGCAGTATCGTATAAACCAGCATGATTTGCACCAGGGACAATAACTAATTCTTTATCTTTACTGCCAACTAATTTAAAAGCATCTTCAGCAAAGTAACGTGAGTGTGCTTTTTCTCCAGCTAACACTAAAGTAGGAACTTGGATCTCATTAGCAAATGACATTAAACGTACATTCATTAAGTTTAGTGGCATAGCTTCAGTCTAGATACCATTAGAGTTAATTGAGCGTGGGTGATAGCCACGCTGTGGATTACGATAGTAATCTGCAAACTCTTGCGTTACCGGATCAAGACTAGTCGCACCCATAGGTACATCTTTTAAGTTACCGTAGTTCTCTACTTCTCCTTTATCATTAAAGCCATAAGCATAAGATGAGTAAGAGATTTTCCCTTGTTGAGCATCAGCAGTACGTGAAGCGGCAATGTGTTGTTTAATTTTAATGCGTTGTTCACTATTTAACAGATCATGTCCTGGACCAACTCCAAAACCAGCAGCTCGCGCCATGTCATACATTACACTCGTAGCTACAGCTTTTACGCGTGGATCTAGTGCCGCATCATTAAGTGCAAAGCCACCGAAACCATAAATTCCTAAGAATCCGATCTTCTCTGCATCTACTTGCGGTAAGGTTGTGAGAAAATCTACAGCTGCACTAAAGTCCTCTGTAAAAATATCAGCTGAACCTGAGTGACGCGGAAAACCACCAGACTCTCCTGTATATGATGGATCAAAAGCTAAAGCTACTAAGCCTTGAGTTGCTAAGTAATGCGCATATAAGCCCGAACTCTGTTCTTTAACTGCTCCGAACGGACCACTTACAGCAACTGCTGCTAGTTTTTTACCTTGGGCATTTTTGGGGATATATAAATCAGCTACAAGAGTAATCCCAAAACGATTTACAAAGTTAACTTTACGATGTACAACTTCTTGTGATAACTCAAAAGTTTTATCCCACTCTTTTACCATTGAAATTGGCGCTTGCACTGTTGCTTGACTGTTTACAGGGATATTTTGCAGCGTGAATTTTTGGCTCGCAACATTAATATTTAAGGGAGCGGAAGTATGAATATTACCGGTAACGGCAAAAGCTGAACCTGCAACAAACGTACCTAAAGAAAGAGTTGTGATAAGTGGTCTAACTAATTTTTTTTACTTGCATATTAAATCCTGAAGAAAATAAGAGGATCAAGCAACAAGAGAACTATATTGAATATGGTGTCTTGTTGCTTTTGGTGTACTGTGACTCATTGTTATCGAAAAAAGAGTCATCAGGTATAAGGCTGTATCTAAAATCTACACATTATTTTTTCAGACAACAAATTAAGATATTGCTACGGCTCTAAATTATTTATTGTTACTTCCTTTGAACTATTACTTTAGAGCTTGTATAAAGAAACTCGCAAACTTCTCTAAAGGTAAAAGTCCGTTTGCTGTGTCATATAAACCTGCATGATCTGCACCAGCAACAATTACTAATTCTTTTTGTGCTGTACCTACATGACGGTAAGCATCTTCGGCAAAGTAACGTGAATGTGCAAATTCACCAGTTAGAATTAACGTTGGTACGTTAATTTCATCCGCAAAACTTAAAATGCGGCTATTCATCATCCCTAAAGGCATAGTAGCTTGCCATTTACCATTAGAGTTAATTGAACGTGGATGATAACCACGTTGTGGATTACGATAGTAATCTGCAAACTCTTGGATTACTGGATTACCTAAGTCCTGTGCATTAAATGGAATCTCAGTAAGATCACCTACACGGCTCACTTGGTTACCTTCAAAGACGTAGTTATATGAAGCATAACTATAAGCATTAGCTGCGTAATCAGCCGTTCTTTGCGCAGCAAGGAATTGTTTTAAAGCTTGACGTTGTGCTGGAGTAAGAACATCACGACTAGGTCCAACCCCAAAGCCCATAGCACGTGTCATGTCATACATAACGCTCGTTGCTACTGCTTTAATGCGCGGATCCATAGCTGCCGCATTTAAAGCAAAACCACCTAGACCACAGATACCTAGAACACCTATACGCTCTGGATTAACTTGCTCTAGAGTAGTTAAGAAGTCAACAGCTGCACTAAAGTCTTCCGTAAAGACATCAGCCGATGACATGCCACGAGGATAACCACCAGATTCTCCGGTATATGAATTATCAAAAGCTAAAGTAACTAAACCTTGAGTAGCTAAATAGTGAGCATAGAGACCTGAACTTTGTTCTTTTACTGCTCCAAACGGTCCACTAACTGCAACTGCTGCTAAGCTACGATTGGTCGCAGCATTTTTAGGTAAGTAGACATCAGCTACTAAGGCAATACCGAATTTATTTACAAAGCTCACTTTACGATGCGTTATTTGCAGATCTAGAGTAAAAGTTTTATCCCAAGTACTTTCCATGCTTACAGGAGATTGAACTTGTGGTTGGTTTGTTGGTTCGATGTTTACTAGTGTCATATTTTTTCTCTTAAAAGTTAAAGTTAGGTTGTTGTTTTTGTTTTAAGGATTGATATAAGTTGTTGTTTTAAGGATTGTTGTTGCTTGAGCTAAAACTATTGCTCAAGCTGGCTGCAGTGCGGTTAAGAACTTTGTAGAAGTTTAGAAATTTAAAAGTTCATTACTTATCTTTGAGTAAGTAACTACTTAAATTTCTCTGGTTCTTAACTTTCTGAGTTCATTATAGAATTTTAAGATTATTAACTGAATAGCAACTTATGAACAAGACTTTCAACTTTTACTCCATAATACAGACGTAAAAAAAGACAGTCCGAAGACTGCCTTTGCGAATTAAGATCAGATGTTGCTTAGATTTCTCTAAGGATGTTTAAGGTAAATATTTTTTAAGATTTAAGCAGCGTGAATATTTGGACACACTGCCGCAATTACTAATAAAGTAAATACGATTTCAGGAATTCTGGTGTTGTTAATTAGTTTTTTAAACATAGTTCCTCCTTTGTGAAACCATGGTTGTTTTGTTGTGTTGTTAGTTGTGTTTAAAAGTTGTTATGTTTGCTTGTGTTGTTAATTGAGTTGTTAGTTGAGTTTAAAGTTGCGTTAAAAGTTGTTATGTTTGTTGTGTTTAGTTATTTTAAAAATTTTAAGTTGTTTTCAAAGTTTGTTACTTAAAGTACGTTGTTTGTTACTAGCTTGTACTTTGCATGTATAGACTAAAGAATTGCTAAAAAGAGATTGATTAAGAAATAATCATTTGATTGTATTTGCCTTGCAAAAATCTACTTCAAGCACTAGTCACATAATCCTCTCTTTCATGTGTATAACCTGTAAAGTCTAATGTACGCAACTACATTCCTATGACTTACTGTTATGTAGATCTAGTGCTCAAAATAGATCGTCTACACTTGCCCAGCCATAACTTTAGATAATATATGGCGCTATAAATTGTATGTTTATCGCCATAACATAAATAAATTATTTATGATCTAAAGCTATGCGCTGTGTTACTAATAGTATAGGGGTAGTCAAGTAGTAATTCAAAACAAAAATAAACAAACTGTTTAATAATAAACAATGTGTTTAGTTTTTGTTTAAAAACGATTAAAAAATAACTAGTTTCATAAACTACCTTGCGTCTCTTGCGTTTGTTTTTTCCTCCAAGAAAGGAGCAATATTGCTTAGGTAAATATAGATTAAGTCAATACATTTTGGGTCAGTATAACTTGTATCAATACTGCTAGATCAATACAGTTTAGGTTGAAATAGCTTAGATTGAAATCGCTTAGATTGATATAGCTTAGCTCAAGTACTGAGATAGTAAGTATGTAGACCAAAACAGTGACACCGTATACTTTTGCAAAATACTACAAAGAAATGCTAAACCACAAAGCAATACGCTGCAATTAACAAAATCCAGACAAAATAAGAGCTTGGAGAAGTAATACGTCTCCAAGCTCAATTTATATCAAAGCTTTTTAAAAATGGAAGAATTTTAGTGAGTTACAGCTAGTACCACTAACGTAAGACCTACTAATTTAGCTACTGCATCACTTTTTAAAAATTTTTTCATCTTGATCCTATAGTTATTGAACTTTATTGCTAGTCCTAGACTGGCAAAAGGTTCTTAAGAAGTTATTGATTGTTTTACCTGCTCATTATAAACAAGCGCGTAAATTTGATAAAGATGAAAACATTCACTATCTTGTTGAGTTTAATTCAACAATAAAAAAACCTCCAGCATTTGCTGAAGGTTAAAATCATAATAATATAAAGGAGTATTAATATGAAAATAATGAATAATAAATGAATTAAATAAAAGAGTTGAGAATACTCGTCTATAAAGGATTAATTTTACTTGCACATCGCACAGCAAAATTATTACTAAATCAACAAAGACATAATTAAGCGTTTATGCAGTTTGCATTAAGGTAAGCACAGAAAACATTAGGTTGATCCTAAGTTCTCTCCTAAAGCAAACTTAAATTGTTGATCTTAGTTACCTTTATAGGCAAGGATATATGCAATAGATTGAAAGTTAATCTTGCCTATTAACTTTTAATTTGTATCTAGAAAATCTGTATATTAGTGTTGACCTGTTACAGCTAGTACAACTAGTGCCAATCCTACTAGTTGCGCCACTACAGTGCTATTTAATAATTTTTTCATATTTTTTAGTCGAGTAAGTTAAGAAGTGTTTACTAAATTTTATCTTTAAGGGCTGCCACCCTTAAATATAAATGGGGGATATTAACTACTCTCTGCCAAGAGCTAGCTAATAAGATACATCATGATCCATTTGAACCTAAATTCTAAATTAGAACTTTAGCTTCTTATTTGATCTATATATTAGACAAGCGTTTTTGCTAAAAGTTGCAAAAATTTTCTCATTTTTTTCAAAAAACTTTTTAGCAATTTTATAACCAGCTTGGCAGCTTGCTTTATGTCTTTGTTATATCTTTTAGACCAATAATTGGCTCATAAAGTTTTATCGCTATAAGTGCAATTAGCTTAAAATCTACATAAACCCATGATAAATAGACTTAAATTTTTCCTATCATTTGCAACCATTGCTCTTTAACGTAAAGTAAAGCTTCTACGTATTGCCATATCTCAATTAAGACCTACTCATCATTTCTTACTATAAATACTACTATTTACTTAATTAAAAGTTAGTTACACCTATCAATAAATTTTTAATCTTAATAGATTGTAAAGCAAAGAACTTCAAACAGAGTATCTCAAACTGAGCATATCAAAAATATAGAAACTGCTAGGTAAAAATTCTCAAAGCTTATTTGTGCCTTATATTCATATTTGTGCCTTACATTCACAATTGAATTACTTGATTACATATTTATCAGTAAACAATAGTCCTCTATAATGAGCTTACAAACGTAGGGAAAACGAAAAAAATTATCTCTAAGTAAGAGACAAGTAAATAATACAAGCATAAGATAAGCGACAAGCACAAAACAAGCAATTATTATTTATTACCAACCTCTTACTGCAGATATAGCTTATTAGTTAACCATTGTCATAATAATATTGTCCTATACCTTAGTAAGGTCAAACCCATGGCAATCCTTACAGGATTGCCATGGGTTTAACTTAACAAACAACAAAGGAAATTTTATGTCTACTCAAACACAAACAACTTACACTTTATCTTCTTTACCTAAAGTAGCTTTTGGGACATGGTCTTGGGGGTCTGGTTTTAGAGGTGGTGATAATATTTTTGGTAATAACTTAAGTGCAGAACAAATGCACGAAGTTTTTAAAACTGCTCTTGAGCAAGGCTTTAATCTTTGGGATACAGCTTATGCTTATGGTTTAGGTTCATCTGAACAAGCTTTACGTCAAGCTGCACAAAATTATGCTCGTCATGAACTTATTCTTTCAACTAAATTCACTCCGCAATTAGCAGATAATTCAACAACTCCAGTTGCCCATAGCTTTGCAACTAGTGCGCAAAACTTAGCTACAGATTATCTAGATTTCTATTGGATTCACAACTCTTATAACTTTGGTAAATGGACAGATGAAGCAATTGCTTTATTAAAAGCCGGTAAAGTTAAATACGTTGGAGTTTCGAATCACAACCTTGAACAAATTAAACAAATCGATGCAGCTTTACAAGCTGAAGGCTTTAGAGTTTCAGCTGTACAAAATCACTTTAGTCTACTATTCCGTAATTCTGATCACACTGGGATTTTAGATTACTGTAAAGAGCAAGGTATTCCATTCTTTGCTTACATGGTACTCGAACAAGGTGCTTTATCAGGTCGATATAATGTAAACAATCCTTTACCAGCAGATTCATTACGTGGACAAACCTACAATAAAGCTTTACCACAACTAGAAACTTTAACCAACCGCATGGCTCAAATCGGTGAAAAATACCAATTAAGCACGGCGCAAGTTGCGATTGCTTATGCTATTACTAAAGGTACTCTACCTTTAATTGGAGCAACTAAACCTTATCATGTAACTGAAGCTATAGCAGCAAGTAAAGTACAACTTACGCTACAAGAAGTAGCAGAGTTAGAAGCATTAGCTGATGCTACAGGGGTTGATACTACTGGTGGTTGGGAAGCAATTGAAAATTAATTTAAGAAATTCTCGATAATAAATTAGAAAGGAGTTAGCAATGCTAACTCCTTTTATTTTTACCTATCTAGCGTTAATCCAGATAACTTCTTGCTAAATTCCTATCCATAGGCATAAAAAAATCGCTATATCCACATATTCTCGAGTTAAAATGGCAACAGCTTAAGCTAAATAAAAAACAAGGTAATTTAATTTATGAATGCAAATCTAGAAAACAATAACCAGCAATCTGAAAACACTCAGCTAGAAAAAACAAAGTAGACACTGCAACCACTGTTGTAAAAGGCAATTCCAGCATCTTCAAAAGTATCTTTAAAGTCTTATTTCTCGTGCTTAAATGCTTTTACATTCTTTATACGATTGTTTTTCCTGAAAGGATTAGAAAATACTTCAGATTATAAACTTACATTAAGTAATCAACTCTTATTCTTGAGCGTAGCCAACCTTACAAATAAAGTCTACTAATTTTTCGAACAAAATAACTTTTAAAAATGCAAAAGAGTAGCT
>NZ_NRJG01000072.1 GCF_003585935.1 Psittacicella hinzii | reverse complement strand
TATTTATAGCCAATAGGCAATCTCAGATTAAAAACATTTTTAAGGTAACTTTCATTCTAAAGCGTAAACACAAAAAATTAATTTTGCTTGCAATCATTAATTGTAAAAACTTTCTACTTATATTTATCTAGATTGCTTTTTATCTTTAGATAATTTTATTTCAAGCTAAATTATTTCTAACAGATTTTATCTTCAACTTATCTTATTTAATTTACATAAGTTAATAAATTTTGCGACTTATATAAATATTGTTTGTCTAATACTTAGGAGTAATTTTTGCATGAAATATGCATAAATTATCAACTTCAATTAAAGGCTAACAATACTCATATTTAGTAACTAAATTGTATTGATTTATGATTAAATTAGAGATAAAGACTAAGATTAACCACTATTAAAGATAATAGTTAGCATTACCATATTCCATTCTTGCTAACTTTTACTTTTAACGATAAAATCACGTTTCTTTCGAGTTTACTCTAAGTTTATTATCGATTTTACATTAACTGATTTTTACTACTTAACTCTTATTAAACCTTTAATAATCGAAGTTATTTTCTCACTTACAAATATCTCCTTTACTTAACTTTTATTTACTTATTTAAATACCTTAACAACACTTAAGTTCTTACATTTTCATCTAATAAAGTTATTCAATCTCACCCATTGAATGATCATTTAACTTGATTAATGGTTAGTCTCGCGCTTTCCTTATCTGAACAAACAGCATTAGCAACCCGTATTTTTTCGATCAATGCTTTATTTCATGAAATTGTATACAGTTTAATAACTAGCTTTAAGGTTGGCATGTTTGTTGACATAAGTAAAGCGCTAAGTAGCTTTACCGCACAAATATCTCTCATAATCTTAACTGAGTTATTGCTAGATAAAGAATAAAAGCAAGTCTTTATTTGATTAAGATCGGCAGAACAGGTAAAACTTTTATCGGGCACTGATACTTAGTCAAAGGTTTTAGGTTATGAAACGATTTGAAATTATTTCCTGTCGTTATGTAGATAAAGATACTAATTGGAAATCTCGCTTTGACATTTCCTATCATCTATCTCAACTACCAGCGATTCTTGACGAGCAAAACGTGGCTCAACGTGCGCAAAGCAAAACAGCGAAAAGCTTTTTACACTGCGCCATGCTTGCAGGATCTATAGCGTTAAGTACTATAGCTCCTCCTTTAGCCTCAGCATCTGAAGGCAACATCCTCGGTTTCAAAGCCGTTGCGGGGAAAGTTACGCAAATCGACGAACTAAATTACGTAATTAACACTCCTCGCGCTGTAGCTGAATTTAGTCAATTCAACCTCTTACGCGGCAATACAGTTAGCTTTACTTTCGATAGCGAACAAGGCGTTCTCTTAAATCGTATTCTTGGAATCACGGCTTCAGATATGATCGGTACCATTAAAACTAATGGTTTAGTGATCTTCGTGAACCCAAATGGTTTCAACTTTAGTAAAAGCATGCCAGACGGTTATAATTCAGGCAATGTAGTTTTCTCAACTTACGATTTAAATGTAGAGAAATTATTCAAGAGCGCTGAATATGTCATTAAGATTGATGATAAAGAAAAAATTATTACAATCCAACGTAATGGCTGGCTACAAGTAAACGCAAATGGTAAGCTACAATCACTCACAACAGCTAAAAATACTCGTGGTGAAACTTACATTAAAGACGATCTGTCTGTAAACCCATCTAGCTATAATGAAAAACAAATTAGCTTAGATCCTTATGCAAGTTACATCGACTGGTCAAGCTCAGATGAATCAGTAGCTAATCCAGAAACACCTGTGGAAACTCCAGATACTACAACTGAAGATCCTAAAGTCGAAGATACGACTGCTAGCGAAAATACTGCTAGTGAAAATACTGATAGCCAAAATACAGATACTGAAGATAGTAACAAAAACAATACTGGAAGCACTGATACTAACACAGAAGTGCAAAATCCGGAGCAAACAGTAGAGACTCCTGCAGAAACAGAAAGCGAAACTAAAACTGAAGTAAAAGAAAATCCTGAGGAAGAGATCGAAACTCCAGCTCAAGATACTCCAGTTACAGAAGTCGGAGATAAAGATACTAAAGAAAATGAAACTCCTGAAGCAACAACTCCGAAAGAAGAAAGTCAGTCTGTAGAGAATCCTTCACAAGAGGAAACTGTAACTCCTCCAGATACTAGTTCAGAAACAAAAGAAAATACTGAAACTGAAATAAAAACAGAACAACCTAAACCAGAGGTTAAAGATCCTACTCCTGTAGAAGAGACAAAACAAGAAAATCAAGAGCCTGAAGTTAAAACTCCAAGCACTCCTACAGAAGAAAACCAACCAGTAGTTACTCCTGAAGAAACCACTACGGTAACTCCTCCGGTAAAAACTGAAGAACCTAAACAGGAAACAGCTACTCCTCCAGTAACCACTCCAGACAGTAGTAAACCCGTAGTAACAAAACCTGCAAATAATCCTGGTAATACAACAATTCCTATTGTTGCTAAACCGGATCAATCTAAACGACCTTTAAAAATTAAAGACAATGTTCTTTATCTTAAAGCAGAAAATGAGATTAAATTAGCTGACCAAACCAATGATTATGTTAGTTACTCAGTTAAAGCAGGATCTTCAGATGTGCCTGTAGCCACAGTTAAAACATACGTTAATGGTGTAGAAAACAC
Source organism: Psittacicella hinzii (assembly GCF_003585935.1). Lineage (GTDB taxonomy): Bacteria > Pseudomonadota > Gammaproteobacteria > Enterobacterales > Psittacicellaceae > Psittacicella > Psittacicella hinzii. The sequence continues at coordinate 3,424 of NZ_NRJG01000072.1, read as the reverse complement.
TGATAAAGATGTTTCATTTGTGGACTTAGTTGCAGCAGTTAATTCTAATGTAAATGACGTTGCTTCTTACGAAAACTCAGGTAATGTTTATGTAGGGAATGAAGCATATTTAACGAAAACTCAAACAGAAATCAAAGCCGAAGAGAATCGTAAAAAAGAGCTTGCTCGTAAACAAGAAGAACAACGTAAAAAAGCAGTTGCTAAAAAATGTCAATCTAGCAAAGAACAATTAGGTGAAGAAGTTGCTAATTCAATCACTCGTTATACTTCAAGCTTACAAGCAGTTGTAAATGTACAACCAACAGAGCAAGTACCTGATATGATTTATCAGTTACGTAATAAAGCTCGTAAAAAAGCTTCAGAATTACAACGTGGTGCGGATAGTGACACTTCAGATCAAAGTAGCTTAAACTTTGATTTTAGTAATGGTAAAGATCCTGTAGTAAGTCAGCATTATTATGATCCGACATTTACTGCTAATGCTCCATTACATCTAATTGATAGTTATGGACGTAACTTTGCAATTAGCATTACATACACCAATCCTGTAATTGTAGGTAATACTGGTAGTAACTATATTGTTTCTTTACCAACAACTACTTACAAAGTGGAATAAATAATTGAGTAGATCTGGCCTAGGTTATATAGTTATACCTAGCACTGCGACTTCTCACACCACCGTACGTACAGAACCGAATACGGCGGTTACGTTAAAAGTCCAGAGACCTAGTACTCTGGACTTTTCTTATTGCCATAATTCTTGTTTTGATATTCGCAATGAATTAGGTTTAGCTAAATGAAAACCAGTTTTAACTAACGCTTCGTTAGTTAATGCTGACTTTATCAATCAGCTTTTCCCTAGATTTCTTGTGAATGCCCATATTTACCGTGAACTTACCAGATTTCTTTAGGTAGAAACAGTGACCTAGGTATTTGAGCTCACGATTAATGTAGCTGACCTTTGTCTTTTCTCTGTTCACTTTAAGATCTAGTACTCCTTCTATAAATCTAGTTACACTTTCGTCTACACGATTAGCGTCTTTGAGAGATTTATAGAAGATCATTACATCGTCTGTATAGCGATGGCAGATACCTCGAGTGTTTCCCACTTGTATTAAGTTATTTCGCGTCGTGGCGTTTCGGTCCTTTGAACTAAGGTGCTACTCTTAGCCTACTATGACCTCTGCTGACTGCTATCTTAACGTCATAGATAGCCCTCTCCTGGTAAGCACCACAAATCAACTTAAGTTAAGTGTTGATCTTGTGGTTAGCAGCCCCACTCCTCCAATTGAAACCTAACCTTTTACCAACAGTTCTTTAACATAAAATGTAGGCACTGGATCACTACTGGTCTTATTTGCTGACTTGTAGAGGATACTGCCAGCCTCGTAAGGTTTTCTTGTTCATAAGCTCCAATCTTTTGCCGCCGGCTTTCTTCACACGGGTAGTGCTTGCCTTAAGTCTCAAGGTTGATCCATAACCAAGGAAGGACTAACGACAAGGAGTTAGCCTTGCCCGTACCTTCGGAGTAAATGCATACTGGACGCATTAAAAAAAGCAGCCATACGACTGCCTTTTTTATTATTTGTTATAGCAAACTATAGAATATTAAACTTTAGGTAACATTTACTAGTAATATAACCTCCGTTACAACTTATATAACCCAGTACATGCTCCCTTAAGTATAGTCCCTCTAAGAAGGTTCTCTAGGTGTAATACCTCTTTCTATTTAAATAAGATACTTAATTAGAGAGGCTGATCTATAACCATCAGCTTATTTCCTCTAGTATAGTTAATCGAACAGAATCTTTAGAGCTATCCAACAAAATCTATTTCATCCACTAAAAGCGAATTCACTAATTTAAGCATTAACTAGAATAACAGCATTATTAATACAACAACTTTTGACTATGAAATGATTTCGAGCAATATAGCTTGCAAATTACTTCATTTGTCAATTTCTACATACCTTAAGTAACTACTTGTAACTTTATCTTTTGAGATTTATACACAAGAAGTAAAAAATTAATTTTCTTACCTAGATCCACAATACCAATATAAATCCTACAGCACACTGCAAGCAGCCGTCGTCACCTTTCATCAAATATTTGATACTATCTATCAAACTTATCTTTGTTACATAAAGTTACATCTAACAACATCATAAATAGAAGAGCAAAGCTTAAACAAACATATTGTTCATACAACTTTCTTATACATTTATATAACTTTTAAATTACAGTAACTAATAAATTTCTCTGCTAACAACAAAATTCACTCTAAAAGATTAGAACTAGGTATCTTTATAGAAGGAGAGGGGATTTCGTGCTTTTATTATGATCTGTTCTTAAATTACTGAGTATTACCTTAATAAACAGCTAATAATCAACACGTTTTTATACCATTAACCAATCATTTGAGGCTACTGCGTATTCTTCTAACAAAGAGAACTACTTTAAGTAAAATCCTTTTCTGAAAAAAAACGATCTTCCTCATTACACAAATAGAAGTATCTTAGTATTAGGCTCTATAGTCAAAAATTAGTATTAACTCCACTCAAAGTTATTTCTTGTAATAAACTGGCATTATCTCACTTGAAACCTAATCTTTTTATCCTTATGTTTGTATAGTTGAGATTTAATAAAACAGTCACAACATCGCCTAAAATTTTTCGAAAAATCTCGCTTAAACTTAAGATAAAACTCTAAAAATATCGTAAAATATAAGTATAGAAATGGAGTTTAAAACTTAAGCAAAAACACTTAGAAAAATCTTTTTACATACTTTGGAATTTTTATAATTTAAACTCATAAATTTCTTACAGTATACCGCTCTAATTTTCAGGGTATTAGTTATGCATTAAGTAAACTTTGCTTTAATTAATCGTAAAGAGATTTACTTTTTCAGCAAAGAACAAGACAAAATTACCACAATGTTGGCAACCATTGCTAGTAATTTTTCTTTACAATAACGCACAACAAGTTAGCATAACTTGTGCCAACTACCTAAAATCTTCGACTATAAAATTACGAGCTTTAGACTAGCTGTAACTTTATAGTTAGGATCAGAGAATTACATCTTGGGGAACAACCAATTACTACTCTCACCTCCTCAATGTTAAGTGGTACTCTATCCTTCCTTTTACCACTTAAGACTAATGATACCTTTTAAAAAAATTTTGTAAAATTTATAAAACTTTTTGCAAAATAATTTGTCTAAAGTATGTAGAATTTTTGTAAAAATATTCTCCTAAAATTAACTATATGATTTTTCAGGTTAATTTTTAAAGTTTATAATTTTAATCGGCAGTTTTAAAGTTATAAATAAAAAATATATCTCACTTGAATTAGAAAATAATTTTCTAAACTAAATAACAAAGCATTTTTACAAACAATCTAAAGGGTATTCATTAGCTTAGCTAATT
>NZ_NRJG01000071.1 GCF_003585935.1 Psittacicella hinzii | reverse complement strand
GCTAACAACTAAACTTTTTTAAGCACTTAAGGGATGCTGTATTCAGGATTAACTGAGAAAACATATATTACGCTCTTAAAACGTAAATATAGCTTTACCCTCCAAAGTTTAACTTTGGAGTTCAAATACGATAGATTTTATTTACTGCAAATAACTTTTATATCCGATGGAAGATAGGAATATGCGTTATTCACTTTGCAGTTACTAGTATTAAGTTGTGACAAGATTTTATAAAAATGAGTTTTTTATCATACAAAAATCCTCAAAATTTACTATCTCAACCAGCAACTTTTTACGAAATTTCCTTAAAATTAGGGCATATATATATATGAAAAATAATTTTTGTCAAATCTTTTTCAAATGACAATTCAAATATGCATTTTTTGACAAAAAATACTCATTTTTCCTTTACTTATCCACAGCCACACTTATTCATCTATTACAACTAAAAACCTACGCTAAAAGCCCCTACTAGAATGGCTCTAAATAGGGGCTTGTTAGTTTTAAATAATAGTTTTCTTATTTTTGCGATTACTTTTACTATTGATATAGTCGCGATGAAAGAATCTCTTATGTCTTCGCTTCTATTTTAAAGGGAATGGTTTTAGCTGTGGATAGATTACTGCTTTAACTTCATCAATACTTGCACTTGAGAAACTACCTGTTGTAGAGTTACCTAAGTTTTTAATGTCGGCATTATAAACTTTCCACTCTGCAACTTTACTAATGCGTACATTTTTAAAGTTCACGCTTACTTTATGCTGTGTATCATAGCCTGATAATTCGACTTGTCCACCACCTAATGAGTAAAAGTCACTTACATTGATATTACTAAAGCTTGGGATATTTGCGCCAGCATTACGATATGCAGGTTTATGATTCGCAGCAATATATAAAGGTGTAGCTACATTATCTACATACACTTTAGCAAAAGATAGATCCGAGATCTTACCACCTAATTGCGCATTTGTGGCAATAGCTATACCAACTGCACTACCTTGTGCTACCAGTTCATTAACTTGTACTTTACTAATACCTTGAGTTAAATCATAACCAATAACTAAACCATTACCGCCATAAGTATAAACTTTATTCAGTTTAACCTCTGTAGTAGGTTGGCTTTGTGCCATAAGCACCAGGTTAGCTCCTGTTGCAGCAACATAAGCAGTATCTAATTGCAGATTTTGCACGCCATTAAACACAAGACCTTGAGCTTGTGGTACACCCAATTGACGTACTGCAATTTGAGATAGTTTTACATTTTGTGCCTGCGCAAGGTATAAAGCGTTACCAGCAAAATCCCCTAAAGCTACACCAGTTAAAGTAAAGTTTTTAACACCTACAGCTCTAATTAACGATGGAGAATTTTGTGGAGTTAAGGTTTCCGGTAAAGAAACTTTGTATTGCGCTTTCTCTGCTTGTTCAGCTGCTTTAGCTTGCTCTTTAGCGGCTTTTTCTGCAGCTTTAGCTTGTTCTTTGGCTGCTTTTTCGGCTGCTTTTTGTTGTTCTTTAGTTAAGGGAGCATTTATTGCAGTGTTACCCGAAATTGTGGCATTAGCAGATCTCGTTTGAGCATTTGCATTTACTGCTGCAGGTAGACAAGTTGCAGTATTACCTCTAATATAGCCATTACCGTTAATTACAACATTATCTCCGGCTACAGTGATAACAGCACGTTCTGAAGCATTTTGTGCAGAAGAGTTCCAACCATTACCTACATTAGCACCAATTTGTCCTTGACCTACTCCCATTAAAGTAGCATTACCTTTAATCGTTAGAGTTGTATTTGCAGGAAGATTAATATGTTCAATTTTAAATACAGCTCCATCTAAGACTACTGCACCATTACCTACACAACTATTAATTAGTTGTTGAAAAATTTGATTAAAGTTTGGGTACTCGGCTTGCTCTTTAGTGATTAATTGGCAATTTTGAGTTGGATTTGCTTGTGCATAATTTACTTGTAGAGCTAAGGTAGCTAGACCTAAGCCTACAGCTAATTTTGAAAAGTGATTACGTAATTTTTGTGACATGATTAATACCAGTCTAAAGCTTTATTAAGTTAAGTTTTTACTAGTTATACAGTTAATTTCATTATACAAAAGTCACTCATAAGCAAAGAGAAATTATCAGCAAAAATTACAAAACATTTGAGCAGGATTAAACTTTAATTTTTGATGATACACATCAATTATATAAAGGTTGTTTAACCTCAATTATCTCTAAGTAAAACCATGGAATATATTATAGGTAAAATAGATGAGTAAAGAAGTGAGTTCAAAAATAGAGAGCAATGAATCAAGAGTCAAGATCAGATTATTACAAAAAGCTGTTGTAGCTATGGTTAAAAATGTTTAAAAACTTGATGTAATACCCAAAAGGTAATTGGAAAAAAAATAATCGCACAAGATTAGATTAGATTAGATT
>NZ_NRJG01000070.1 GCF_003585935.1 Psittacicella hinzii | reverse complement strand
GGCTAAAACACAGATATAAACTAAATATATTTAGGTAAGCCTTTAGTGGTTATAAGCTAATGATATTTAGTGATTATTAGCCAGTTTAGCTTTGAAGACATCTATAACTCTAAGAAAATAAAGCTAATTTTTTTTTAATCAATATAGCATAAGAAAAAATAATAACTCAAGTTTTTTCATCTGATTTTTCTCAGAATGGATAATTTTGTTAGTAAAGTTTTATCAATGTGATAAACTAAAAAATGAACCAAATTAGCCTAAGCTCTTAATCTCTAGGCTTTTTAATGGTATAATAGAGCAAAAAGAGAATTTTCATAACTATCACTTGCAAGCGTGAGAACGCTTTGAAGTTTATTTAGTTATTTTTACATTACAAAAGGTTGATATGTCGCTAGAACGCCCTAACAATTTTATTTATAATATTATCGATGAAGATATTGCTTCTGGTAAGTATAAAACGACTTATACACGTTTCCCACCAGAGCCAAATGGCTATTTACACATTGGACACGTTAAATCAATTTGTTTAAACTTTGGGGTGAAAGAAGATTATCAAGGTAAATGTAATTTACGTTTTGATGATACAAATCCTACTAAAGAAAACATTGACTTTGTTACGGCGATTCAAAATGACGTACAATGGTTAGGCTTTACTTGGGATGGTAAAGTTCGCTACGCTTCAGACTATTTTGATGACTTATATGGTTTTGCTGTAGAACTTATTAAAAAAGGTCTAGCTTACGTTGACGAATTAGATCCAGAGCAAATTCGTGAATACCGTGGTGACTTAACTAGTCCAGGTAAAAATTCACCATACAGAGATCGTTCTGTTGAAGAGAATTTAGCTCTGTTCGAAAAAATGCGTAATGGTGAATTTACTGAAGGTAAAGCTAGTTTACGTGCCAAAATTGATATGGCTTCACCATTTATGTGTATGCGTGACCCAGTACTTTATCGTATTAAATTTGCGCATCACCACCAAACAGGTGATAAATGGTGCATCTATCCAATGTACGACTTTACTCACTGTATCTCCGATGCCTTAGAAGGTATTACGCACTCTTTATGTACTCTTGAGTTCCAAGATAACCGTCGTTTATATGATTGGGTGTTAGAAAATATCACTATTGACGCTACACCTCATCAATATGAATTCGCACGTTTAAATCTTGAATACGTATTAACTTCAAAACGTAAACTAACTCAATTAGTAACTGAAGGGTTAGTAACTGGTTGGGATGACCCTCGTATGCCAACCGTAGCTGGTTTACGTCGTCGTGGTTACACTCCGGCTTCATTAAGAGAGTTCTGTCGTCGTATTGGGGTATCAAAGCAAGATAACCTTGTTGAATATGCTGCTTTAGAAGCATGTATTCGTGATGACCTAAACGAAAAAGCACCACGTGCAATGGCGGTTTTAAATCCAATCAAATTAGTAATTACTAATTATAAAGGTGCACAAAATCTTACCATTGCTAACCACCCACAAAACGAAAGCTTTGGTTACCGTGAAGTAGAATTTGGACCAGAGTTATACATCGAAGCTGAAGACTTTGCGATCACTACTGAAGATAAAGGCTTTAAACGTTTATTACATGGTGGTGAAGTACGTTTACGTGGTTCATACGTAATTAAAGCTGATAGTTACGAAACAGATGCTAATGGTAAAGTGACTACTGTATATGCAACTTACGATCCAGATACCTTAGGTAAAAAACCTGAAGGACGTAAAGTTAAAGGAGTTATTCACTGGGTTAATGCTAAAACTGCAAAACCTGCTGAATTCCGTCACTACCAACAATTATTTACACATAAGACACCAGGTGCATTTGATATTCATGAAGTATTAAATCCTCATAGTCTAATTGTGCATCAAGGTTTTGTTGAGCCTGCTGTTGACACCGCTAAAGTAGGTGATACTTATCAGTTCGAACGTAACGGTTATTATTGTAAAGACCGAGATTCAACAGCTGATAAAGCCGTTTTCAACTTAACTGTTGAGCTTAAAGCTAGCATTTAAGGTGTCTAAATATCTGTTACGAAATTTAGATAGATGATTATAGGGGTGGACTTCCATCCCTTTTCTTTTGTTATTTCTTCTTTGGGCAGGAAATATGGCTCACAAAGACTACGAAAATTATGTACGTCGTAATATTAAGCGAGCAATTAGCAGTTTAAAGTTAAACGTCACTAAAGAGCCTACGCGCATGTCAGCACGTATGCAAGGTAACTTTATTTCTACTGATACAGTTCGCAATCAGTGGGGGGCTAATTTACCTCAAGCCAAACAGTCGATTTTTAGTAAAAACGTAGTTTATCTAGGTTTACAAGATCCGACTGGGCAAGATCGTTTACGTGCAAAACTTTCGCATGCACAAATGACGACTGACGCTTATGTCCGTTTGCATGCTAATAGCTTAAATTTAACGACACATAAACCTAATCCAGAGCTTTTAAAGTTTTTAGAAACTCACTTAGAATTGCCTGCTAATTTAATTAGTGAGCAATATGAAACTCATAAAAACGAGTTACTAATTCAAAATACCCTTTTACCAAGATTTTTTACCACCGTTGCCGATTTACAATCGGAAATCACGCGTTTAGATCTCTTGCTTAAAGGGGCTGCAGGGTGGCAACAAGTTGAGAATTCTGCCGAGCTACATCGCGTTAAACAAATCCTCCAACAAGATGACTTATTAGCTAAAGTACGCGAAATCTCAACCCTAAAAAGTTTAATAGAAAGTTCACAATTAACCTACGCTAAGACTTTAGAGCACAAGCTCTATAATCTAAAAAAAGCAAGTGTAGAATTAGGAACTTTTTATGTACCTGAAACTTATGCAGATAAAACTTTTAACAAACTCGTAGAAGTTAATTATTTTTCAACTGATTATTTAAATAATTTAACCGCTGCAAGTAAGTTTAACGTAAGTTCTTTACTTCTAAAATCAGCCTTAGCTAATTCCCAAGAGCGCTATGAGCTCGTAAAAAATAGTATTGCAGGGACAGGACAAGATGCGCGTATTGAACAAGTAATTCGCCATAAAGAAGCCTACTCTTTAGGTGGACAGCTTATTCACTATAGCAATCTAGAACTAAATGATTTAGGTGTTAATCTACCGAAGCTAGCGTTCTTTGCTAATAAGGAAGTACCTTTAACTCCTTGGCAACAAATGCAGCCAATTTTAGAGTTAACAACTCATTGGTTTAGTGAAGTACAAGTGCGTGCGATTCGTTCATATAGTACTGAAGACTATAACTACCCAATGAACGAGTTTCTCGCTAATGTGTATGTGCTCCTAAATAGTGGCACAAACGAAGCTTATAACTTTGTTGCAAATAACTCTATCGATTATGTTGGTGATTTACTGTTCGGACGCGAACTAGCTTATGATCTAGTAATGCCAAAAACCAATATCGAAAACTATCGTAAATTTATGTTAGCTATGCCATCTTATGATGTGCAACGCTTTAATACCTATTTACGTGGGCAATTAGATTTTGATTATGGTTATACAGATCAAGAGATGCGTTTACTAAATGAAGTTTTTACTTCAGCATATAACTTTATGCCAACGCATCTTATTAACCTAACAGATCGTGATGCTAGTGCTTTAGTACAAGACGTATTAAAAATTAATAGTACGTTTAACTATGTACTTGGTGAAAACTACCGTTCGTTCTACCAAGGTTTTTACACAGGTAAAGTTTTAAATCCAGCTTTAAATGCGCCGATTTTAGAAAACCAGCCAACCATTCAGTCTTACATCACTACCCAATATGCTGATAATAATGCGGCATACACAAACTTTTTAACTCATGGTGTTGCTGCTTATGTTGAGCATAAAGAGTTAACTAATAAGTTTGATAGTCTTTATTTATATAAGCGTATTGGTTTAAATAGTTTTGGGGATATTAGTTGGTACAATAACTATCGTCAAGGTTATAAAAATAAGCAAGAAGTAAGTTTCTACAATCTAGATGAAGTTGCAGAAATTTATAGCGTGTATAGTGAAGCTTTTGAAAACTATCAAAAACTTCGTAACTATGATTTATTACAAAACATGCGTCTGCTTAATGCTCGTTATGATGAGCGTTTTAACCGTTTACGTGATGATAGTTATTTCTCAAGCGAAGTTACGCTTAATAATTTAGGCGGGGCTGCTGAGAAAAGAAAAGTTCCTGATTATCTCCACTATGTTGATGGTCAAGCGGAATTTGACTATAGTGAAGAAATTGTTGCTGATTTAGATGATAATCGTGCTCTGTTTAAGATCTATCCGGTATTACCAAATGCTTCACGTAGTGATAAAGGGGTAGATAATCTTCAGTTTGATTATCTTGTTAGTGGGATTAACACTAAAACTCCACAAGTTCCTACGGACTTAAAGCCTAATCGTTATACCTACTTACAATATCGTTTAAATCAACAGCATAATTCGTTATATGCGCATCGTTCAGTTGAAGTTTATAACTATCAACTACGTGAAGCTGCGGTTCTAAGTTCATATTTTGTAAACTCGGATGCACCTGCAATTAGCTTACCAACAAGCTTAATGGCAGCTACGGATTTACCTTATCATGAACTCTTTGCGGTATTACGTCGTATTGTTAAACGTCTAACTTTAGTACGTCAACAATTAGAACGTTTACCACAAGCCTTAACTTATCAGTTAAGTGAAGATCTAATTCCAGATGAAGTAGTAAGTGTACCAACCGAACAAAAACTAACTACCTTAAATATGCGTTTAAATGCCCAAGGTGCAAGTTTACGTCGTTGGTTTGGTTATTCTGAACAAGATAAATTACAAACAATTAATGCAGATAAACCTCATCACTTACAACTGCAATTAGATTTATATAACGAACAACAAACTGAAGTTCAGGCTAATAAGTACTACTTAGTGAAAGAACATACAACTAATAAGTTTATGTTCGTGCACTTAAGTCAGTTTACGGGTAAAAATCCTACTCAAAGTAAACAGGTGCTATTAGCTCTGCCATGTTTAGATTTAAGCACTGATTACAAGCAAGATGAATATGCTGCAATCCAACGTGCTTTTAAAGCTGAACGTGTAGCTACTCCAGAAGATATTACCTATAGTAGATTAGGTGAGCAATACAAAAAACTAAGCGATTTACAAAAATCTTACCTTGAACAAGCGTTTACGCAAGTTCCAGGTTTATGGGAAACCGTAATTAAGTTTAATCGTGTTGGTAAAGCAGCCTTACCAAGTTTATATACTTATGGTATAGATCTAAATTGGTATGCTGAACCTATGAGTTTAAGTGCTCTGGATAACGTAAATGCTAGTATTGTACGTCCAAGCTTAAACTATGGTTTAAGTGTACAATTTGATCAAGAGCAAAAAGAGTTAGTTCTAAGTTCTCTTGCTACAACAAGTCCGGCTAAAGATCAATACGGCTTAAAAGCAAAAGCGACAATTGAGTTTGATGCCTTTAAAGCTTTTGCGGGACAAGTTGAAGTATCTGAGCAAGCGCAAGAACCTGATACTCAGCTTTATGCTTTTGCTAACATGGATGCTTTCTTAGCAAGTTATCAAGTTATCGGTCAAGTTAGTCAAGTTGCTGTATTACCTGATACGATCGAACGTGCAATGTTAAATGTACGTGATGATGCTAATCTGGTTTATGAAGTATATGATCTAACTCGTAATGGTAAAGTAGCACTTGAAGGACATTTAACGACGCTTAAATTCTTAAAAGCAACTACTGATAACCAGCTAGAAGTTAACTTAGCAGGCTTAGCTTATCTCATTGCAGAACGCCGTTTAGAAGATGATCCTTTTGTTTATGCTACGGCTGAAGTAAGTAAGGTTATTAACCAATCTGCTTTAGAATTGTCATCTAAGCGCTTAAAAGCGATTTATAATTATAAAGACGCTGACATCGCTCGAGAATTTGATGCTCCTCCGTTTTCGGAAGAAGATTTTAATGTTTACGACGAAGACTATGATTACAACCGATCATTTATCTCTCCATTTGATGAAGTGGAAGATAAATTTGGTTCATACGAAGTAAAAGATTTTAATGCCAAATTCCAAGCGCAAATAGACGACTCTAAAGTTCTACGTTACATTAAAGAATTAAACGCAGAGCAATCAACCCAGCAGGATAAGGATTTAGAAACTCAAGGAGAAGAAACAGCTCCATTAACGGCAGTGCAAAAAGCTATGCAGGCAGCTAATCTGACGCAAGAGCAATTACTCGCTAATCCAACTGGTCTCGTATTTCCTTTAAAAGATGCTCTTTCACTAAGTGGTTATGATCTTGATTACTATCAAGATACTCATCGTTCAATTGAACAAGAGTTATCGGCAAGTAGAATAGCGCAAACGATTTACAGACGTAGTAACAACAGTATTACGGTAAAACGTACAACCTTAAAATTTGCAAACTTAGCTGAGGTTGAGCATTATACTCGCATGTCCGAAATGATTGCGTATGTATATACTAAGTTCTACGCACATTTCCTTGCTAAGTATGAGAATCGTCCTGCATTTAAACTATTCTTTAACTTACTTGATAAGGTATCTTTTGTCGACGCAAGTAAAGATGTACAAGGTAGAATAGCAGCTCTTGAAGCCTTTGTAACCCAGTTACAAACTCAAGGTTTTGCGATAACTGAACATAAGTTTGAATATGTTAATAATCGCTTCTACTTACCTTTACCTAAAGTATCTTTACCGTTTTACTTAGTACCACAATCTCTAACGCAAGAATTATTCCATGCCTTAGATGAAGATCCATTATTTAGCGTATTTAAATATGGGTATAATTATGTGGTAGGCTTTAATGCAACTCTTGATAGCTTAATTGCCGTAGAACGTAACGATGAATTCGACATTAGTTATGAATTTACAATAGCAGCAAATAGAACAGACTTCTTTAGTACTATTTTTGCCGAGTTAGTACCATACCTTAATAGCCTTAAGGATAGTGTACTCTTAGAAATAGATACAGAACTGTTAAAAGCACAACGTAGCTATACTTTACTTAAACGTTTATATAGTTACTACACTGCTATTAAGCGTATTATTGAGACGCAAAAAGTTGAGTTTATTGATAACCAAGAAAATCTACCAAGCAATCTTTTCGCGCAAATGTACGAGTTTATGAATAAGCGTTTAACTACTTTACGCGAGTATGCTGGTTCTAAAGATGATTTAGTGAATGAATTAGCAATGAAACGTGCACAAAATCTGGGTTATCTAGACCAAGCTGAACTTCTTAAAGATGCTATAGTTTATGAAAAATTGTTTGATCAATTAGAGAAACCTAGCGCTAAAGATCAAGCTGCAGAAAAAGAAGAGCAGCAAACTCAAATCGAAACTGATGTAGAAGCTCAAATACTACTTCAAGTTAATAAATACTTAAATCAAGATAAAGCTAAGGCAAGCGGACAAACTGGTGATGAGTTTGACGACGAGTTTGCTGATGAAAATGATGAGGAAGAAGTAAATAATATTCCAGTCCGTGTTGCTGATACCAAAAAGATTCTTCTTTCATCTAATTTAATGCTTGAACCGTTACAAGCGATGATTATTCATGACTATAAGCAATTTGCAACTAATGAGCAAAAATCTTTAGTTATGACCCACCTAAACAACAATTTAGGTAATAATCAAGTAAGCTTTAAACACAAGCCAAGTACGCAGGCTACAATTAGTCCACGCTTTAACTATGCTTTAGATGTTAATAATATTCTGTATTCTTTACCAGCAAGTCAAAGTAAAGAAGCTTCTCCAATAACTTATACTTATAAGGGAAGAGAAACTTTTGCTGCTAATCGTAACTTGTTGGAAGGACTGCGTAATGATTTTGGTGGAACGGAAATTGCCCAAGTTTTACCTAAACATGCAATGGATAACTACTTAAATCAAATCTTAGCGTCTAAAGTTAATAAAGCTAATGCTCTTAATGCTCTGTACCATACTCCATATAATGTTTATGCTTATAGCTTAAATAATGCTATGCTAGGCTTAGATATTGAGGGGAAAAATCAATCTATAGATGAGTTAATTTATAATTTTGAGGCACAAGATCTGTTCGATAATAGAAAAGCTTATGCCCAAATGACCAATGCTTATCATAAACTGGTTGATTACTACTCTTATCGTGTGGCAGGACAAAATAAGTTTGGCTATGGTTATGAAAGAATTAATGGTTCAACCTTAACAGCAAGCTATACAAGTCTAGAAACAAAAATATGTAATTGGGAACGTGATGACCGATTTGTAAATGCAGAAGCATACAATGATGTAGATTATCTAGACGTAAAAATGTACAGAGAATATTTACTCTACCTTGATGGGGTTGAAAAGTTTGATTATAACTTTTATGTTCTTAGAAGTAGTAATGTAGCTTATGATTTCAAAACCAAAATTGATCTTTCTTATGTTCACAGTACAATCGAAGCCATTGTTTACACCTTAGATCATACAGTGAAATTTGCTAATACAAGTGTAGATCTCACAAACGTAATTCCATTACATACGCAAATGGAAGAAGTTCCGTTTTTTATCTATCTTGGTATTACAGATAAGTTTATTGACTACTTCACGTATTACGATGTAGACGTTGAAACAGGTATGAATGATTTTATCTATTATTACAATAGAGATAATTATTTAATGACGAACTACTATTGCGTAGTGAACTCACCTGAATTAACTACTCCTATGTACGTACTCCACAAGCCTGTTTATCACGAATCTTAATTATTTTTAGAGGGTTAATTAGAGAGCAATCTCTAATTAACCTGCTAAAAATCTTTAAGCATAAATCAGAATGTAATTGAGGAGAATTACCTTATGGCAATTGCACGCAACCCTGATTTACTAAATTACCAATATACTTATACTCAAGAATTAGCAGACCGACCAACTCTTGTTTTAATTCATGGGTTAATGGGTGATTTAAATAATCTTGGTATGATTGGAAGACACTTTGCCGACAGATTTAACATTTTACGTGTCGACCTCATTAATCACGGACACAGCTTTTACCGTAATGAAATGGATTACTACCAAATGGCAAACGATGTCTTAAAAGTAGTAGATACTTTAGGCATTAAAGAAATTATTCCGGTAGGACATTCGATGGGCGGAAAAGTGGCTATGCGTATTGCATTTGATTATGCTGCGCGCTGCCGTGGTTTAGTGGTTTTAGATATGGCTCCAGTAATTTACGGTAAACGTGGACACGATGACATTTTCTATGCAATTAATCAAGTAATTGCTAAAGATTGTCAAACACGTGAAGAATGCCGTGAAGTGCTTAAAGCAAATTTAGATAATGTTGGGGTTATTAACTTTTTATTAAAAAGTTTTACTACCGAAGAAACGCACAAATTCTTATTTAATGCTCCGGTATTAGAAAAAGAATATGATCATATCGGGATTTGGGAAGAAAGTGTATTTGATGGTCCGGCAGCCTTTATCCACGGAGGGGACTCTCCATATGTGGATGAACAAAGACAACAAGCTATTCCTCGCCAATTCCCTAAATCGAAACTTTATTGTGTCGAAGGCGCAACTCACTGGTTACACGCTGAACAACCTAAAACCGTATTTGCATACATGGAAAACTTTTTTGCAAGTGCTGGCTTACTAAATAGTTTTGCCGATGTTGTAACCATTTAATTTAAACTTAACTATTTTAAATAGCAAGTAGGAATTATGGCCAGAAGCATAGTTATTAGCGCTGACTATAAGGTAAGTCAATACTTAGAAGTATTACTAAAAAGTATTTTCCTATCTGAAAATAATCGTGCTGACTTAACGATTTATCTTTTAAATTACGATTATCCGCGTGATTTAATTGTGCATTATTTAAAGCAATGTCAATTACATTTAAAACATTGCAAATTAAAAGTTTTAACTCCTTCGAAAGGACATAAGCGTTTATTACAAAACCTTAATTTAGTATCAGATACTTACAGTAAATCTTTATACTACAAGCTCTTTCTAGCCGAATTATTACCTGAAGAAGAGTCTGTGGTAAGCTTCGATCCCTACACTTTAGTCTTACAAGATTTAGGTGAGTTACTCGATTATCCAATAGATCCAAATGTAAGTATCTATGCTTGTCGCGATCATCTTTTAAGTCGCGAGTTAGAGAATTTATGCGTAAGTAGCAACTCTTATTATTTAAATAAATTTAAAGCTAAATTAGATCAAGAAATGGTGTTCTGGCGTCAAAATGATGTACTTAATGAACAATCATTAGTGATCCAAGCGCAAGAAACTAAAGCTACGCCTGCTAAAGCTACCACTTACAATGGCAAATATGATCTCTTTAGTACAGAAGTGATGATTTTAAATCTGAAGAAAATCCGTGAAGAGAAAATTTTCTATAAATATTTAGCTTATTTAAGTAGTAATGAAGTGGTTACAACTCCACATGTAAATATTTTCTTAAATTTATTACATCGCTATGATTGGCAAGCTTTACCTGATAAATTTAATTATCAAGTAGACTACATTAATAAAGAAGTATTTATGTTGGAACAAGCTGGTTATAAATTACGCACTTACCAAGAATTGGCAAGTAAATTAAGTTATAACCTACCTAGTATCGTTTCCTTTACTGGGGTTTATAAGCCGCTAAATTCGAACAAAAAGATGCCTTTTCGCCGTTTATTTATCGAACTATACAATGAAAGTATTAGTGAACTGCTCTTAAACCGTAATGTGTTTAATAGTAAAGAGTTTATTAATAAGTTTACTTACATTCATTTACTACGTTTAGATGATCAAGGTTGGTATCAGCACGATTTATCACAAATTCATCCTTATGTAGAGCAAGTGCAAATTACTCATTAACCGTGGGGATATTTGTCTTGTTTTTCAAGCAATAGTTTTAAGTAAAAGTTATTTTATAACCAAGTTGATTTTTTCAAAAGAGATGAAAATTTAGGTATTAAGCCTAGAGATGGTATTGAATTTTGAGAATAATATGACTTTACTGTTGCAAGTTTTTTTAAAAGATAAAAATAAAATTCCCAAGATCGAAGTTAGTATTAACTCTGTCTTGGGATTTTTTGAGCTTGTGCTATAATTTACACTAAGCGCTAAAAGATAAAGGTGAATATATTTATATGGATTTTCATCTAAAGTCATTCGTAAAGCTCATATTTCTCAGTGGCCTTTATCTTTTAGCATTATTTTAATTTTGTAGAGATACAACTAATCCACACTGGAAAATTTATTATGTTTTTAACTGATCGTGTAATGGAAATGATTCGTTCTTCTAGAGAAAAAAAATCTTTAGAAAAACAAAGACAAAAAGAGAAAGCGCAACGTAAAGAACAAGCGCGTAAAGATTTCTATCGTCGCAAAGTTTTAGCGCAAAGTGAGCAAATTTATAATGCCGCTGAATTAGATAAGTCTTATTTAGACGGTATTAGCAAAGCTAGCGATGAAGCGGTACAAGTGTCAAAAACAGGTTTAATCCGTTTAAAAACCACAAAAAAACGTGATAAAGGTGTACGTGCAGAGCGTTTACACAAAGTTATTGCGCGCACAGGGATGTGCTCAAACCGTAAGGCTGAACAATTAATCCGTGAAGGACGCGTGTCAGTTAACGGTGAACGTGCAATCTTAGGACAACAAATTGATTTAAATGATGCGTCATTAAAAGTACGTGTTGATGGTGAAATTATTAAGCACCGTGCATCATTAAAACAATCATGTCAGGTTTTAATTTACCATAAAGCTGAAGGGGAAATCTCTTCGCGTAAAGATCCAGAAGGTCGTAAAACTGTTTTCGATCGTTTACCTCGCTTAGCAGTAGGTCGTTGGGTACAAGTAGGTCGTTTAGATGCTAATACTTCAGGTCTTTTACTCTTTACCAATGATGGGGAATTAGCTCATCGTTTAATGCACCCTTCGTATCACATTGAACGTAAATATTTATGTCGTGTGTATGGGGAAGTAACTCCAGAGATTTTAGAAAAAATCACGCGTGGAGTTGAACTAGAAGATGGCATTGCGAAATTCGATGAAATTCGCCCAATTGACAGCCCTGATTTTGAAGCAAATAACCAAGGTAGAAAGAAAGCTAATGCTTGGTTTGAAGTAACTTTACGTGAAGGTCGTAAACATGAGGTACGTCGTATTTGGGAAAGCCAAGACGTAATCGTTTCACGTCTAATTCGTATTGAATACGCAGGCATTAAGTTAAGCCGTCAATATAGTATTCCGCAATCAGGTTACTTAGAAGCCGATTTAAATGAAATTAATCTCTTAAGAGGTTTAGTAGGTTTAGCACCAGAAACTGAAGGTTTTAAACCTGAAGATTATGGTTACTCTAAATCAGAAGCTAAACGCTTAAAATCTCAACATTTACGTACTATTCGTCGTGCAATTAGTAAAGATAAATTACATCGTGCAAAAAATGAAAAAGTATACGATGAGAAAAACAAAGAGCAACACGAAAAACGTAAACAACTTGCTGAGAGAATTTCCCAAAGTAATAAACGCAAATTTAATCGCGAAAAAGATAAGAAAAAAGGCACAAATAAAGCCGTAGCGTTTATTGAAAAATTCTATAAATAAATTCATTAACCTCAATTATGTTCATAATTGGGGTTTTCCAATCTAGTTATACTTATGGTAGCGTCTTTATATCCTGCTGAAATAGCTCCAGAGTTAGAGCCCTTTTATCAATTAAGACCGGTTTTTCTACCGACGACTACACAAGAAGATAAAGATCGCTTCTTTATGGAGTTATGTTTAGATCTAACTAAAATTGCCGAAAAAATGGGTGAAGTACCTATTGCAGCAATCATCGTTATTGACGATAAGATCAAAGGGATAGGTCTAAACGCACCTATTTGTCTGCACGATGCTACAGCTCATGCTGAAGTAATGGCAATTCGTGATGCTGGACAAAGGGTTGGTAATTATCGTTTACCAGATTCTACAATGTATATAACTTTAGAGCCTTGCCCTATGTGTAGTGGGGCAATTTTACACGCACGTTGTAAACGTGTAGTCTTTGGGGCTACGGATCTTAAAACTGGTACGGTTGGGGGAAGATTTAATCTGTTTAAAGATTATCCGATGAATCATCAACCGAAAATTACTAGTGGGGTACGAGCAGTAAAAGTACAAGAAGAACTATCTGGTTATTTCCAACGTAAACGTATATTGCAAAAAGAACAAAAACGTTTACTGCGAGCTGCTACTTTAATGTTAGAAGAGCAAACTGTGCCTATTACCAAAACTAAAGCCCAAGCTAATAAAAATAAGGCGCAAGATAAAAATAAGTCTTTGAAAGTTGAAGCTAAGGTAGAAACGAACATTAATTTAGCAAATAATAACTCACAGTTGCAAAACTCCTCAAAGCTAGCAGCAAATTCTGAACTTGTTATGTCAGATCATGTAGTTAATACTAATAATGAAGTTAAAGCACAAATTTTAGCTCACGAAACCCAAGAGCAAAATAACAATGCTTTAGTATCTAATGAAAGTTCTTTATCGTCTAGTACAACTGCTTTAAATACGGTAGATATTGCAACAACAGGACTAGCTAGTGAAGCTCTACCTGCTACAAATACGCAGCCTAAGACTACACCAGTAACCAAAGATCTTAGTGCTAAACTTGGAATGAAAAAGAGTACAGCGCAAACTCGTGCGCAAAAATTTCAATTACCAAGACAGAAAAGAATTGTAGAGCAACCTACTTTAAATCACCATGATACAGATGAGTAGTGTTATTGATCGTTCCACACTTGCTTTAGCTCTTAAGCAAGAATCCTCTAACTACTCATAAGTTATTAAAATCAATTTAAGTAGTTAAGATAAATTTTAATTCACTTTATTTTAGAATTTTAGTCACCTTAAAGAGTTATGTAAGCTCTTTGAGGTGGCTTTCTTTGTATTAATCACTCTATGTTTATTATTAAAAACTTAAGCTTTATCCTAGAGCAAAAACCACTACTACAAAATATTAATCTTGAGTTTGCCCCAGGTAAGCTGTACGGTTTAATTGGGCATAATGGCTCGGGCAAATCAACTTTACTCAAACTGCTTGCGCGCCAAGAAACTAGATACCAAGGAAGTATTAGTTTTGGGCAACAAGATATTCATAGCTATGCAAGTAAAGAGTTTGCTCGGAATGTGGCTTATTTACCTCAAGATTTACCTACAGATACTTTTTTACCGGTGCGTGAATTAGTAGCAATGGGAAGATTTCCCTATCAAAGTATCTATAGCTTTGGTAAAAGTGCACAAGATCAAGAAATCATTCAGCAATGCTTAACTTGGACGCATATGCTTGAACATGCTGATACTTATGTGGATCTCTTATCAGGTGGACAAAGATCGCGAGCTTGGTTAGCTATGATGTTGGCGCAAAAAAGTCAGTTTTTACTGCTTGACGAACCTTTAGCGGCATTAGATATTAGTCACCAAGTTGAGATTATGCAGCTGCTGCAACAACTATGTCATGAATATGGTTTAGGCATAATTTTAGTAATTCATGATATAAATTTAGCAGCTCGTTATTGTGATGAACTAATTGCTTTAAAACAAGGACAAGTAATCTATCAAGGTAATGCCTCTAATTTAATGCAACAAGAAATGTTAAAACAGATCTATGGCATAGACTTGCAGATTACAGATCATCCTCATGCCAATTGTAAAGTAGCATTTTATTAGGGGTATTTATGCAATTTTATAATTCATTACCTCCTAAAATTAAACGTTACAGTAAGTATTTCTTAGCTATTTTGGTTGTAGCTACAGTAATAGGCATGGTCGTTGTGGCTTATAAACATTTTGTTCAAGTAGCAACCAAATCGGAAAAGGTAGCTACTTTTAAACTAATAGATCCTACGAGTTCTGATCTTTGTGCTCAAGAAATAGCACAAATGCCTAAAGCCAAGATAGTTACTCCAGATTGGACAATAGCACAAACAGTGTTAAACTTAGGTGTGCCAATAGCTGGGATTGGAGAAAAAGCAAGCTATGCACTCTGGGTAAACCAACCAAGCTTACCAGAGCAAACGCTTGACCTTGGTTTACGTTTACAACCTAATCTTGAGCAGCTCATAATATTGCAGCCTGATATTATTTTCTTAAGTCCGATGTATCAAAACTTAGAAACCACATTAGCCTCTTATGCTCCTGTACATAGTTTTGATTTTACGGCTACGCAAGATATTTGGACGCAAATTGAAACCCAAACCCAAGCTTTAGCTAATACTCTTGCCATTCCGACTTGTGGACAAACCTTAATTACCCAAACTAAGACTCAAATAGAAAAATTAGCGCAAAATCTTAAAGCTGATAAAACTCGTCCGATTGCAGTTATTCAGTTTATAGATAGTCGTAATTTTCGTTTATATCAAGCTAATTCTTTAGTAAATGTGGCTGTGAGTAAATTAGGTTTAACTAATGTAAGTGAGCAAGTTGGTAATCTTTGGGGATTTACAAATTACTCACTTGAAAAACTTGCTGATTTCCCTGCAAATACCCAGTTAGTGATTATCAAACCTTACCCTCAAGCTGTCCCTGCTAATTTAGCAAATAATACTTTATGGCAAGCTTTGCCTCTAAGTAAAGATGCCCTTATACTTGATCCTATTTGGACTTTTGGTGCTATTACCTCTTCATATATCTTTGCTCAAGCTTTAAGCCAAGGCTTAATGCAAGGAGGTGTAGCATGGTAAAACCTAAATTAGGATTAATCTTTGCTATTCTAGCTGTACTTATTTTGCTTTTAGGTACTTGGGTAAGTTATGTCACTCTCGAACGTACCTACACGTTAGATTTACAATCTTCCCTAGATCTACCTTTCTTACTTTGGTTTAACTATAGCTTGCCGCGCATGACAATGGCAATGCTCGCTGGTTTAGCTTTAGGAGTTTCAACAGTTTTACTCCAGCAAATAACGCGTAATAATTTAGCTGCCGATAACACGCTTGCCGTAAGTGCAGGAGCGCAATTGAGTTTACTCATTGCCACTATTTTCTTTCCGATCCTGTTAGTAGCTGGTGCGAGTATAGTTGCTTTTATCGGTGCTTTAATTGCTCTGCTTTTAGTCTTTGTTTTGGTTTGGCATAAATTAGGTAATTCGTTAAGTATTATACTTTCGGGGATGGTAATTAGTTTATACCTCTTTGCCATTTCGGCAATTTTACTCTTAATTTACCCTGAACAAACCAGAGGGATTTTAGTTTGGGCAGCTGGTTCATTAGTGCAAGATAGTTGGTTAGATAGTCAAGTTGTGTTTTTACAATTAGCTATTGCTTTAATTGTAGTTGCTTTTCTAGCTAAAGGCTTTAATATGCTAAGTCTTGATCAGACTAATGCACTGCAGCTAGGAGTGCCAGTAAGAACTTTACGTTTGGTAGGCATGGTCCTTGCGGCTTATTTAGCGGCTATTATTGTCGCTAAAGTAGGCATGCTAGGTTTTATCGGCATTATGGCTAGCGCCATTGTTCGCTATGCTTCACGACAAAGTTTTTATACTTTACTTTGGGCAACTCCATTAATGAGTGCAGTCTTATTGCTCATTACCGACTTAACACTACAATTAATTAACCATTATCTAGGTTGGCAAATCCCTACAGGTGCAGTTACTTCTTTAGTTGGAACGCCAATTCTACTTTACTTAATGTGTCAACATCGAGCCAATGCTTCCCAACTAATGACGCAGCAACATCGTCGTGTCCAAATTAAAGCGAAACACTTAACTTTAATGCTGATCGCTTTATTTGGTGTAGGGACAATAATTATGGCTTTAAGTTGGGATAAAGGTAATCTATATTTATCACAACTTCTTACTTTACGTTTACCTAGTTTAGTTGCAAGTATAAGTGCAGGTATACTCTTAGCCTTAGCCGGATTAGTATTACAACGTTTAAGTTACAATCCTCTTGCTTCACCCGAACTTTTAGGTATTAGTGCTAGTGTTAATTTAGGGATAATGGCAAGCATTATCCTAGCAAGTGCTACGAGCTATTATGCTTATATGCTCGGAGGTATAATTGGAGCTGTGCTTTGTTTAGCGTTATTGTTACTTTTTAGTTGGCGCAATAAAGTACAACCGGAAAAAATTATTCTTCTGGGGATTAGTATTGCAGCATTATATGACGCGGCAAATCGAATTTTTCTTGCAACCAATGATTTTCGTGCTTATACGTTATTACAAATTACCAGTGGTTCAACTTACCATTTAATCTTAATCCATGCGATAGTTTTACTTGCTTTAGCAGTATTAGCTTTGGTTTTAGTTTTATTCTGGTATAAATGGTTAAGATTACTAGCTTTAAGAACAACTATAGCGCAAGCTGTAGGTTTATCATTAAAGCTAACTAATACTTGTTTTATTCTTTTTGCCGCCATAATTACAGCAATTGCAACTTTAAATATTGGAGCTATTAGCTTTGTGGGATTAATCGCACCTCATGCAGCTCGAGCTTTAGGTTATGTTCATCCGCGTGGACAGACAATAGCAACCGTAATAATTACAATTGCTGTAATGAGTTTATCTTATCTAGCAAGTATTAACTTGATCTATCCTTACACTTTACCAGTTGGTTTAATGTCAACTTTAATAGGTGGTTTATACTTTGCTTATCTAGTACGTAAACTCTAAAGTTGCAAGTGCACAAAGCAAAATATCCTAAAGCAAATTTAAAAATACGGTAAAGCAAATTGAAAATACCGTAAGGTAAATTTAACAATAGAGGTAGAACAAACTACCTCTTTTTTTAGCACTTATTAAAGCCTTATTTTTTGTATGGGTAAGACCAAAGCACTGAAGAAAAATTCTTCGATTTATTATTTACTTATAGCTTCTTAATTACTAATATTTCGTATTTGTAAAAGATAATTATTAGCATTTAGAAAAATCTAGTAAAATTATGGTTTATTGGGACAAAAGATGGTGCGCATCTTTTACATAAAAAGATTTCTCTCTAATTTTAAACATGACAAAAAGACTATCCTTAACCTTAGCTGCTTTATTAGTAGCTTTACCATATGCTCAAGCTGAAACGACACAAGTTACTTTAGATGATATTACCGTTGTTGGATCAGTAAATAAAATTGGTAATTTAAAGTTTTATGCTCCGAACTCTACTGCAACGATTAGTACAAATACAAGCTCTGAAAATGGCACTAATCAAGTAGATGCTGCATTACGCTATACTGCTGGTGTTACGAGCCAAATGTATGGTCAAGATTTAGACGATACTTTATGGTTTAAAGTTCGCGGTTTTGACGCTAATGTTTATTTAGATGGAGCTAGCCTCCATAGTAGTGGTTATACGACTTATAGTCCTAATCTCTTTGGTTTAGAAGCTATTGAGATTGCTAAAGGAGCTGATAGTACAGTATTTGGTCCAACGGCTTCTGGTGGTGTAGTAAATTTAGTTACTAAAAAACCACAAACAACTTCTCGTGGTTTATTTTACGTAAATGTAGGTAATGATAATCAACGCGGCATTGGTATTGATTACAACAACCACTATCAAGGTAAAATTCTTTATCGTGTAGTAGCTAACTATAATCACCAAGATGGTGAGACTTATGGTACTTATGGAGAAAGTTATTACCTTGCTCCAAGTGCAATCTTTGTCTTTACGCCTAAAGCTCGTTTAACAGTTTCGACCTCTGTACAAAAAGATGTAGGTGTGCCTACAACTTCGTTCTATCCGGTAGATGGTACAGTGTATCGTAGTGCTTATACCATTGCTCGCGATACTAACTTAGGTAATCCAGAAGCAGATTATTACGTACGTAAAGCTGGAACTTTTGCTTTAGATTATTCACAAGAGTTTGCTCAAGGTTGGAGTCTCTTAGCTACTTATAAATATCTTGTATTCTCACGTGAACAATTAGCTAGTTACTACTCATATGCTATCCAAGGTAGTAATTATGCACGTGGTTATCTCTTTAATGACACCACAGCTCATAACCATAGTTTTGACACACGTGTAGCTAAGCGCTTTAATTTTACAGGTGGTAATAACACCACGAGCTTAGGGGTAAGTTACAACTACAATAAAGTAGGTGGTGTATACGGTTTTGGTGGTTACTTTGACACTTACAGCGTATTAGCACCAAACTACAATATTACGCCAACAGATTACCAAAATCAAAATCCTTACATTGTTGACCAACGCCTAAGTTCTGTATATTTAAACAACCAATTTAATTATCAAAACTTAGAGATCGACACTGCACTACGCTACGATTACTCAAAAATTACCCAAAACACTCTTGGGGTTAATTCATCAGCTAAAGACCATAAAACTACTTATGCTGTAGGTGCAATGTATAATTTCCTTAACGGCATTAGTCCATATGCTAGATATTCAACTTCATTTACACCAATTCCTGGCTCGGATGGCCTAAGTGCGTATAAACCGATTACAGCTCATCAATTTGAAGCTGGTGTTAAATATGTACCTGAAAGTTTTACCGGTAAATTCACGGTTAGTATTTTTAATATACAAGAGAAAAATAGTTTAGTTTACACTACTGGTGTTGCAAGACAGACCGGTAGCGCAAGTGCTAAAGGATTTGAATTAGCCGCGCAAGCACAATTAGTTAAAGGCTTAGATGTAGAAATAGCTTATACTTATACAGATGCTCATACAACTTCATCAAGCACTGGAGAAGTGACGCGCAGTCCAATGATCCCTTATCATACTCTTGCAACTAAAGTTAAATATACTTTCGGACAATTACCTTTAACTCTAGGTGCTGGATTTAGATACAACGGTACTTCAACAGACCAAATTGGTAATACTAAAGACTTTAAAGTACCTTCATACTTATTAGTTGATTTACTTGCTAAATACAGCATTAATAAAAACTTAGACTTAATGCTAACAGTTACTAACTTAACGAATAAATACTACGTAACAAGTTGTTATTACACTTGTTATTTAGGTGCTGCTCGTAAAGTTAATGCTACTTTAAGTTATAATTTCTAATGCCACAAAAAAGAAGACTACATATGTAGTCTTCTTTGCTTATGTATAAAGATTAAAACCGAAATTTAGAGGTAGCTATTAATTCTATTGTTGGGTAACAATGATAGATTGGGTATTTACTTTAGCTGTACTTACAAGTTGCATTTGCTGACGAACTTGCTCTGGAAGTTCATCAAGGTTACCTGTGTATACCGTTTGTTCTTTGAACTCTCCGTCAACAATTTGTTGCGCTTGTCCAACTCCTTTTTCGTTTAAGCGAATAAACACTTGACTAGGCATAGTGTACATATATCCCGTAGCTGCATCTATAAAATAAGCAGCTGGAGCTAAAAACACCCAACTTAGATTTAATAGTAATGGTAGAGCATAAAGCTCTGCTTTTACAACTTTGGTTTCTTCTTATAAAGTAACAACAAAAACGAAAAAAGCATTGCCTTAACCTATAACCTATTGATATTTCGACTTAAAAGCTAATCGGTATTAGTTTTGTAAACGATTAATAAAGTGGTGGAAATGCTAAAATACTACTATCACTTTACTAAGAGTAGACCTCAGTTATACCTCCACTTTATCCATAAAGTCAGGTTAACTAAGCCGATATTTTGATGGGAATTTTATGTACGGTAAGCTAAACAAAACTGTAATAAATCAAGCAATAGCAAAAATAAAAGTCAATAAGAAAACGGTTACCTTATCCGATGGTGCTCGTTTGCAATTAAGACTTAGTTCTAAATATTTGGGCAAAGGAAGCAGGTCGATAGTTCTAGGTTCAAAAGAAAATCAATCCCGCATTACGATAGGAGAATACCATCATTTCATGGAAGGCTTTATATCTATCGAAAAGGCTAGGGAAATGGCTTTAGCTTTAAGAAAGTCATATAAAGATGGGATACCAGCTTCCATTGTTAACGTCAGCAAATCTAATTCGTTAACAATGCAATCGTTAATTACTCTTTACCTTGATTTCAAAAAGCCACTGCTTGCATTTCACTCACTCACTTAAGCAATATCAATCTATATCTAATATTTTATCAAAAACGGAGCTATCAAAAACTACAATGGAAAATATAACTCCGCTTGTGGTGTCCCCCAAATGATATACAAAATTCATACTTTCAATGAACGAAAATATGTCAAATGAAAGCATTTTTTTTATAATTTTGGGTTAACTAATTTTTAAATTTAATGTATAAATCCTATGACTGTAGTTTATTTCTAATTTATTGAACTAAGTCTTAATGGGGTTTAATTTTTACATTTGGGAAAGACCTAATTGAATAA
>NZ_NRJG01000007.1 GCF_003585935.1 Psittacicella hinzii | reverse complement strand
TAAGCCCCTAAAAACTAAAATGAGCTTTTAGTTTTTAGGGGCTTAATGCGTTAACTACTAATTGTTGTAGTACTGAGAAAATTTTGGATTTGCGGTAATAGTTATATAGCTGCGTTTGCGGTCATGAGCCGTAGTAAGGTTTATCATCTAAATTTTCCTTTCTTAGCTAATAGTATTTACGATATTGCCATAGAGGGGTAATGTTAAAACCAATAATACCTTCTTAAGCCACAAGCTTAAGCTGCAACAATTAACGGAACACGCTTTTTACGGTGCAGGTTTGGTTATTTTGGAAAATTAACTGATTACCGTAAGCATTATATTGCGAATAATTTAAGATTGCATTTTCCCCATATACATATTGATAACAGTATTGAGTTTGAATGTAAATGCCTTCAGAAGTGCGATATAGATCATTGCTTACACGCGTAATGAATACTTTGTAGTATTCAGCATGAGCTAGACCCGTAAAGAAAAGCATGCCAAGGACAATTAAAAGACGTGAGATTTTCATAAATCTTACTCCACAGATATTAAGTTGAGATCTAAGTTGAGATAAAAGGATTAAAAAGTAACTCGCTTGCTCAAGTTTAAGTATTTGAGCTTAAACATCGGCAAGTGGTTTAAATGAGTAATGGAGAAAAATTAGTAGTTAACGCTGTCAATAAAATGAACTAGTCTGTTTGGACTTAGCTATTTTTGTGTAAGATATTGTAAATATCTTACACTATCAATACACATTTGTTTTAAGTCGCGTTTAGTAGTGAAACCTAGTAAACGTTGCGCTTTTTTCGGACAAGCGTAGTTAGTTGCTAGATCACCTGGACGTGGTTCAACAATTTCAGTCTGAATGAAGCGATCAGAAACTTCATTAAATGCTTGTACGATTTCTTTTACTGAGTAAGGTGTGCCCGAACATAAGTTAAAAGATTCAAATTTTAACTCTGGATGTTGATCAAAATAATTTAGGGTTAGAATATGCCCTTCAACTAAATCCATAATGTGAATGTAGTCACGTTCACATGTACCATCTTTAGTTGGATATTGATCACCAAATAGTTTTAAAATTGGTTGCTTACCTAAGTAAGTATCATAAATTGCAGGGAACACATTTAATGGTTTACGGTATACTTCTCCGAGCTTACCTGACGGATGAGCTGCTA
Source organism: Psittacicella hinzii (assembly GCF_003585935.1). Classification (GTDB taxonomy): domain Bacteria; phylum Pseudomonadota; class Gammaproteobacteria; order Enterobacterales; family Psittacicellaceae; genus Psittacicella; species Psittacicella hinzii. The sequence goes on along the minus strand of NZ_NRJG01000007.1, from coordinate 15,372 downwards.
CTGGATTAGCATAACGTAAAGTAATCACTCTTAGTTTAGCAGTATTCGTGATATCTTTAAGAATTATTTCATTAAAGACTTTAGTTTGCGCATAAGGGTTAGATACTACGCCATAGACAATAGAATCTTCAGCATGAGGAGGTTCTTGAGTATCACCATAAACCGTCATGCTCGAACTATAAACCAAATCATAACAATTATGCTCTAGCATAGTTTCGACTAAACTTAGAGTAGTAATTAGATTGTTACGATAGTATTTAATTGGTTCGGCACAACTTTCACCCACAGCTTTATAAGCCGCAAAGTGAATTACTTGCGAAATTTGATAATTACGGAAAATAATGCTTAAAGCATTTTTATCGCAAAGATCTAAAAAGTTTACATGTAAACGTAAGTTTTGTTCTGGGGTTAAAAGACGACGAATGTTAGTTTCGCTTTCAGGGTAACTGTTATATAAATTATCAACAATTACTACTTCGTAGCCTTGTTCTACTAGTTCTAAGGCTGTATGCGAACCTATAAATCCTAGACCACCTGTTACCAGAATGGTTTTAGTTTTTTGCGTCATAAGTTGAGTACTCCGAAGTAATGGCAGATAGAACTAAGTTCTATCTGCCCTTTATTTGAGGATAGAAAAGCGGATCTTAAGCAAAGATACGTTCCCAATCTTGTTCGTTGAGTAAAATTACATCATCGCGCTGTTGTGCAATTTCGAGCTGATATTTTTCGCTTTGCGTGAAGTCGTTACCTATTACAAAAACAATTTGTGCAACGTTGATATTATTGAGTTCACGAGCTTTAGTTTGGGCTAGTTCTTCTAGTAACTCATCACGTGTTAAAAACGAATGCTGCCCAATAATCATGACTGTATATTGATGTAAGTTTTGTTTAGTGATATGTTGAGCAAGCAGTTGTTCACCACTATCTGCTACACTACGATTTACAAACTGTTGATCGATTAGATCTAAATCAATATTAGTAAGCGGTTTATTTTGCTCGACAAAAGGGAAAACCGACTTATCTAGAAATTCTGAACTCGCTTGCGCGTTTTGTTGGGCTAGAAATTGATCGCGCTTAGCTGTCACTCTAGTAAGAAACTCATCATGGGGTTTCATGCTTAAGTAGCTATCAACTAGCTTTTGATCATCAGGATTGCGGTTATTTTTACCTAAACCTGTAGCCATTAAACTAATGAGTTTGTCTTGATTAGTTTCTTCTTTAAATACTTGGTACAGAGGAGCAGAGTAATCTACAGGCACATTATGTTTTTGCGCAAAGTATTCGCAGTACTCTTGTTTAACACTAAATTTACCTATATAGGCAAAGATATTTTTAGCCGATTTAAAGAATAGGCTTAGTTTTTCACAACGCACAAAAGAATCTAGTTCAGCAAAACCACAAGCAAAAATTAGACGTCCAAGACTTAAATTCGCAGCTTGTTCAATTTCGTGTGCAAATTGCGGGATTAACTTATTTAAAGCAGGTTTTACTGCTAAACAAGATAATGGTAAGTTCATAAACTCACTAATATCGGTTAGTTCATAAGTTTGTGCTAGTTCAGCAAAATCCCCTAAATTATTTTGAACTACTGGTAAGTTTAAAGCTTGGCTACTAGCAGCTTGCTCTAACCATTTTTTAGTATAAGCTAAAGCTTTAGCTTGTGAGTTAGTGCTTTTCACACTTTCAGGCATAGCATCGCGACTGCTATATTCATGATCGTAATCGCTATAACTATTGCCGTAGTGTTTATTACCGGTTTTTGCTCCATAACTTGAGCCAAAACTAGACCCTACCCCCGCCTTATTATAAGTACCCCCAAAGCCCATACCTCGGCTCGAACTCTCTTTAGTACTCGCACGGGAATAAGGATCAAAAGCACTTGCTTTACTATTCGTACTATAGGATTTACTATAGGATGAAGTTAAACCATGATTATTGATTTTGCTTCGTTGGTTAATACCTTTAGCTGAAGCCAAACTTACAGGATATTGTGCAGGTTTAAGTTCTTTAACTCTTTGGGTTTCAATATCTAAGAGTTCAAAGCCTGGACGTGCGCCGCGCGTTTCGATATAGATATTTAAACTGTCTTTGAGTTTTTTATCTAAAAACTCGTAACTATACTCTGATGGTTCTACATGATCTAGGAAACTATTATAAGCATAGGCTTGAGTTGAATAATACAGTTGGAGTTTCTCTTTAGCACGAGTAATCGCTACGTAGAACAGACGACGTTCTTCAGCTAGTTCTTCACGCGTTTGCGACATTTCTGAAGGCATGGTACGACTATTAAAGTCTACGAGGTAAACATTATTCCACTCTAAACCTTTAGCTCGGTGAATGGTAGATAAAGTAACTTTACCTACATCATCTTCGCCCTTGTCATTTAATGAAGAAGTATCTAAGAAGAACTGACGTAAGAATACTAAATGAATAAACAGATTACCAACTTGTGCATCACTTAAACTGCCGGTATGTATTTGGCGTAAGTTCTCTTTGTCATTGTCTTGCGTTTGTTGATCGTCAATAAGTTGGGGGATAAAGTTTTTTCCTACCTCAATTAGACGTGCAAGATTTTCCATGCGCCCTTCGTAGTTATCGTTTTTGGCTTTAAAGTACTCATCAAGATCGAAAATTTCGATAATGCGAGCAAACACATCTTCAAGAGATGAGTTGTAGCAAGCTTGACGCACTTGCTCGATGCGCTCGAAAAATTGTTCAAGGTTTTTACGACCAAGTGTATTCTTACTTTTCCAAATAGCATCGATTTGCTCGCGTGCCATGCGGTACATGCTAATACCTTGAGCTGCGCTTTGTTGCATAATCAGCTCAATACTCTTACTACCAACATTTTTTACTAAGTTGTTTAAACAGTACTCAAAAGAAATATTATCTTCAAGTAAAGCCACACTTAAAACACTTAGAACGTATTTAATTTCTAAACGATCAAAAAACTCAATTGACGCTTTAAATTCATAAGGGATCTCATTATTAATCAGCGTCATTTCCAGCATTTTTAAGCTACTGTTCGTACGAGCTAAAATTGCTGAACCTTTAAAATCTTTATGTTTTAACAGATCATTAGCAATAGCTTGGTAGCACGAATCTGGTTTAAAAAGAGTTAAATACTCAACCTTACGATTTTCGCTTTGCGCTTTGGCTGGGATCAGAGTTTTAATGTTTTTAGTTTTATTTAAGTTAATAATCTGGTTAGCTAGATTAATAATGTTTGGTGCACAACGATAGTTAAGCTCAAGCTTATAAGTAACTACGTCGTTAAATTGCTCTTGGAAGTTTTCGATTAGTTCACTACACGAACCACGGAAACCGTAAATCGCCTGATCGTCATCACCGATCATACTTACATAATTGAGAGCTGGATTATGGAGTAACTCAATTAGTTTGTACTGAATTAAGTTAATATCTTGACACTCATCGACAATAATGTAGCGAAATTGATGTTGATAACGAGCAAGTAGAGTCGGATTGTTTTTTAGCAGAAAGTAGGTTTTTACTAAGTAATCAGTAAAGTCTACTACGTTGTTTAGCGCTTTATAATCAGCGTAATCTTGGTAAATAACTAAGAAGTTTTTGTAAACCTCTTGTGCATTGCTTTGATCAACGCGCTGTAAAAAGCTATCTTGGCTTTCACCCTCATCAGCTACCATAGATTTAACTTTACGCAGATAAACTGTCATAAAGTTATGCATCGAAATTTGCTCACTAAAGTAGCTTTCACGTAGAGTGTTAATTAAACCAAGAATATCTTTATTTTTAGATAAACCTTGCTTCTCAAAGAACTCTTTTAGATTACGATTTTTAATAAATTGTCCTATTTTACTTGCTGCGGTTGACTCATCAAGATTAGTAAAATTAGGACGAATATCATTGTCACCTAAGAGTTTTACGTTATTACGTAAAATGCGTCCAAATAAACTGTGGAATGTCCCGAGGTAACATTGATTAACTTGTTGTTCGGTAATTAAAGGATTAGTTTCTTGCAATTTGCGTAGCAGACGCAATTTAATTTCGTTAGCTGCGGCATTGGTAAATGAAGTTGCAAAAATATTAAATGGATTAACTAAACCTTGATTCATTAAGTAGGCTAGACGTTCAATAAACGAAGTGGTTTTACCAGTTCCTGCTCCAGCTAATACTAGCGAGTTCTCAAGCGGAGATTGAACGTAAGCTAGTTGTTGGTGATTTAAAGCCATTAAAAAAGTCCGTTGGTAAATAGTGTTCCGTAAAGAAAAGGAGATTGTGAGATTGTTGTGACTAAGTAGGGAAAAGAGGTTGTACTTAGTTAAGACTAATATTAAGACTAAGCCAAGTACTAACTAGTCTTTAGAGCTAAAAGAGCATAGCCCATAAACTTAGCTATCGCTTGCTTCGATTACGTGACTAAATTTAATTGGTTGTTTACAATTACGACAATTGTAAACAGCACGACGTGCCCCTTTAGCTTGCGCTCGTTTGTGACGGATTGCTCCTAGGGTATGAATCATCCCCTCACAGTCACAAGTATAAGCAAACTTATTACCTTGCTTACGCAGCGAAGGTAACCCATTGAGGTTAAGGTCTTCGTCTGAAATTTGTGCTTCGTGGTAGTAAGTATTCGGATCGAGTCCTAAAAAGCGCATCATGTCTTTCCAAGCCCTACCATGTCCTGGTGTGCTTTTAGGTAGATAGCCTTTTTTTACAAGGTAGAAAATAATTAGGTGCGCAAACTCGTGACCAACCACCGTATTTACAAATTGTTCTTTATCACGTAATAAAAAGTGTAAATTTAAGTGTAATTCATTAGGAAAACGCGCAAAGCCTGCTGTATTACGCGACACTATATCAAAGTGCACTTCAGGCTCGGGCATTTGCCGTAATAAATCACGATATTTTTCAGAGTTATATACTTTAATCGCTAAGTTGGAAAGCTCAACCTGACAGCGGTGCTTCCAATAGTCGATTAAGATGCTATCTCCTTCTTCCATAGATCTCCCAATTAGCAAAGTAAGAGCTTTTGTACTTAGAGCTTTGACTTTGCTAAGAGTTAAGTGCGGTTAATTCTTTTTATCTCTATTATACCGAAAATTAAGCGTTTAGCGCTAGTTAGATCAGGGAGTATTATGCATTTAAAGCCATAATTATTCGCTTAGTTTTGGTAAGAGTTTGAGCTGAGAATGGCTAGCCCGAAACAGTAGTGTCATTGCTCATGCTTTTAGCAGTTGCGGTAGCCCCAAATAAAAAAAGGACAGCCTAGGGCTGTCCTTAAATAGATTGTCAAAAGGAAGACATGAAATTAAAGTTATTTATTGATTTCGCTATTAATTTTTAAGAGCGTATCTTTGGCATCACCAAAGCACATAGTCGCATTATCACGATAGAATAATGGATTAGGTACTCCAGCATAGCCTGAAGCCATTGAACGTTTGAACACAACAACGTTTTGCGCATTCCAAACTTTTAACACTGGCATACCTGCAATTGGACTGTTTGGATCAGTTTCTGCAGCAGGGTTAACAGTGTCATTAGCACCTATAACTAGTACTACATCTGTTTGCTCAAAGTCATCGTTAATCTCGTCCATGCCTAGAACAATGTCGTAATCTACATTTGCTTCAGCAAGGAGTACGTTCATATGTCCAGGAAGACGTCCTGCTACAGGGTGGATAGCAAAACGTACTTTAATGCCTTTAGCTTGCAGTAAATTAACTAACTCTGATACTGGATATTGCGCTTGTGCTACTGCTAGACCATAACCTGGAGCAATAATTACGCTTTGGGCGTTAGTCAGCATTTGCGCCACATCTGCAGGTGAAGACTCTTTAATTGTGCCTTCTGGAGTTTCTGCTGCGGTAGTAACAGTAAAGTCACCAGCAAGCACATTAATCAGACTACGGTTCATAGCTTTACACATAATGTACGAAAGGATCGAACCTGAAGCCCCGATTAAAGCTCCAACAATAATTAGAATATTACTATTGAGTAAGAAACCAGTTGCAGCTGTTGACCAACCAGAGTAAGAGTTAAGTACTGAAATTACTACTGGCATATCCGCTGCTCCAATTGAGCTAACAACGTGATAAGCAAGTAACCCTGAAGCAACTAAAATTAATAACACAAAGAATAAGCTATTTAATTTTAGATACCAAACTGCAAGTACTAGTAAAAATACTAAGAGTAATAAACTAATGTAGTGAGGGTGTGAAAAATGCTTACGATAAACTTTATAACCAGAAAGTTTAGCAAAGGCAATCATTGAACCAACAAAGGTAAAGATACCTACAGTTAAACTAATCACAATTAAAATTGAGTGGATATTGTTTAAGATTAGTTGTTCAGCTGGATCGCTTGCATTTAAGAAATTGTGGTTATTGTAATCGTTAACGGCAATAATACATGCCACAAAGCCCGAAATTGAGTTTAATACTGCTACAAGTTGCGGGATTTCAGTCATAGCAACGGTTTTGGCCTTATGAAAGCCTAAAATTAACGAAGCTACAAGTAAGAAGATAGCAGCAACTAACCATTTTGAATAAGTGGTTTCAAAAAAGGCAGTAACAATAACCAGTAAAATCCCAATAAAGCCAATTAAATTACCACTAAAAGCAGTTTCATGCTTCGAAAGGCGAACTACCGAAACAATAATGAGTACTGCTGCCATTAAGTACATGGCAATTGGGTTATATGGCACAAAAAGTACAATTAGCGCTACAGCTGCTAATAAACCAAGGAGATATTTATTTGTAAACATTATTTACCTCCTTTTGCTGGTACGTCTTTTTTAATGAACATTTTCAGCATGCGCTGCGTAACCGCAAAGCCTCCAAAAATATTACAGCCAGCCATAAAGACTCCAACTAAACCTAAGAGTTTAGCGATTACGGTTGTGTCTGGACTACACACTTGATAAATTACCCCAATAACCACAATGCCTGAAAGAGCATTGGTTAGAGACATTAATGGCGTATGTAGAGCACTATGTACGTTCCAGATTAAGAAATAACCTAGAATACTTGCAAGTACAAACACGTTTAAGCTATCTGTAAATTGTGCTGGTAAGTAACGAGTGATATATAAGTACACAAAGAAAGCTACAGCTAGAGCTGCGGTTTTAATTAAGCGACGTTTAACAACAACTTTAGGGTTTTCGGCTGGTTTAGTTGTAGCTTGTTCTTTAGGTTTAGATTGCGTAGTCGCTGATACACTAATTGGTGGCGGTGGATAGAGAAATTGCGCTTGTTCAGCATCACTAATAGCAAGGCTTACTAGCATATTACGTACAATTACATCAGTTTGATCAAGTACAAGCTCACCGTTTTTCTCTGGCGTTAAGAGAGCTAGTAAGTTTAAAAGGTTATTACTATACAGCTCTGAAGCTTGATTACCTAGCATGGCTTGGTAATTAGTGTAACCAACAACTTTAACTCCGTTTGCAGTTGTTACTACTTGATCCGCTTGAGTATATTCACAGTTACCACCAGTAGCTGCAGCAATATCTACAATTACTGAACCAGGTTTCATGCTATCAACCATTTGTTTAGTTAATAACACTGGCGCTTTTTTGCCAGGGATAGCTGCTGTAGTGATAATAATATCTACATCTTTAGCTTGCGCAGCATATAGTTCGGCTGATTTACGGTTAAACTCTTCTGAAGTGCTGCGTGTATAACCATCGTTAGTTTTTTGTTGCTCAACGTGATCTATGGTAAGGAATTTAGCTCCCATAGATTCAACTTGTTCTTTTACTTCTGGACGTGCGTCAAAAGCTCGTACTAGAGCACCTAAGTTTTTAGCTGTACCTATAGCTGCTAAACCAGCTACTCCAGCACCAATAACTAGAACCTTAGCCGGTGCAATTTTACCTGCGGCTGTAATTTGTCCGTTTAAGAAGCGACCATATTGCGCACTTGCTTCAATAACTGCACGATAACCTGCAATATTCGCTAATGACGATAATGCGTCCATGGCTTGTGCACGACTAATACGCGGCACCATATCCATAGCTAAAAGCGTAATATTTTTACTTAAACAAGCATTAACTAATGCTTCATTAGTTGCCGGTTGCACAAAACTAACAATTGTCGCTTGCGCTTTACATAGAGCAATCTGCTCTAAGGTTAAAGGATTAACACTTAAGAGTAAATCAGAAGCATATACTTGCTCGGTGTTAACAATCGTCGCACCAGCAGCTTTGTACATCGCATCTGTATAGTCCGAAGCTAAACCTGCATTGGTTTCAACCTGAACTTGATAACCTAGTTTTAGTAGTCTTGCTACCCCACTAGGAGTAATGGCAACGCGCGTTTCATGGGCTTGCGTTTCTTTTCGAATGCCTATATGCATATACTATCCTGTCGGTTAAGAAAAACTTCTAGTAAATAGAGGGTGAGAGTTTTTTTTAGTAAGGCAATCTAGCGAGACACTAGTAAATAGTGATAGTTGTTTGCCTTAGTGGTCAAGATAAAAAATATCTATTAAAGTAAAGTTTTTTGCTAACTGACCTACAATTTTATTATACTCGGTTCGTATTAAAAGCTTGCGACTTTAGCGTAAAACTGCGACATTAGTCGCAGTTTTGAGAAAAATTTAGGCTCTTTTAGTGTATTTAAGACCAATTTTTGCTAAAATGCTGCATTTTACTTGACAAAGTTTATATTTTGTGAGGCAAAATATAAACGAATTTATCGACGCTTGGCTAATTCTCGTTTTATAAAACTGTATAGCTTTTTCAGAAAGTGGTAAAACTGAAACGTAAATTTACAATAAAAACGGCAAACAAGTTGTTTGTAGTACAGCTCAAGCGCAGTCCAAGCACAGTTCAAGCTCGAATAAACTCTTCACTCTAATTTTTATTAACCTTTACTTTTAGATATTTTAGACTTTTTCCTATTTGCGATATAATCGTTGTATCTAAAAATACCCATAAGTACTAGATGTTTTAAGGTTTATCTTTAAATCTGTGCTAAATTTTAAATACTCTCCCTTAAGAGTTAATTTTAAGCGCTATATTTAAGCAATAACTTTAACTTTATAAAATTTACTTTAAGCTTTCGGCTAGTTTTAACTAACTAGTCGCATATCTCTATTGTTGGTAGAACATGCCTAAAGTAAATTTAGATTAGAATTTTAGTACTTATGTACTTTTATACCTTGAATTATCCATTGCCGATTTGATTTAGACTATATATACATGAAAAATTTACAAAACCCTATTGCGCAAGATGAATTAGCAACGCAATTTATGCAGCAATTAGCTAAGCATCCTGCGTTTCAAGAGCAGCGATATTTTGTGCGTCTACAAGATATTATGGCTGCGCATCGTTTTGTGGTGATTCCCTCAGAGCATTTACAAACGCCACAAGAAAATAAACAACAATCTTTAGTTCCTGTATATAAAATTAGTTATTTTACGCAACAAGATCCTAAAGCTTGTTCTTATGTAACACTAGACTACTATCAACGCAAACTTGCTCATCGTAAACCTTTACCTAATGCCGTAATTATTACTGCCGTAGGTACAGTAGGTCATGTTTTAAGATATAATCCAGAGCCAGATAATAAACACATCTACTATTCGAGTAATTTTATTTACTTTGATAATGATGAGAAATATATTATTAATGACTTTCTTTACTACTATCTAAGAACGATAAATTGGTCGAAACAAGCGGTAGTCAAAGGACAAGGGACTGCACTTAATTCACTCTATGCGCGTGATCTTTATGACATTAGAATCCCATTAATTGCGAAACAACATCAACAAGAAATAGTTAACTTGCTGCGTTGTTTTGAGCAAGTGGATCAAGAAGCTGCCAAATTACACGCAGCCAATAAAGTCCGTTTTACGCAAACGCTACGTACCATTTTTGCTCTGCTACAAAACCAATCTTTAGGTAAACAAACAATCCCTGCTGATATTGCTCAGTTAGTTAATCCGAAACAGCAATATGAAGCTATCCCCTTACAGCAAATTGGTGCAGGGCATAGATTTAATGCCATTAATCGTTCACATATGGTGACCGAAATTCCTAGAGGTTTGAGTGTTGATGATTATGTTCCTTTCTATAATCTAAGTGATTTTAGTGGGATAGGAGCAAGTGAGCGACGAGCACCACAATACTATATTGCTAAGCAGATTTTTGTAAGTTCACTTAAAAAATCAGTTTATCCTCGTGCTGGCAGTATTTTACTTTCGGCATCAGGGACAATTGGTAAACCGATTATTAAATTAGCTTGTGATGAATATTTTAGTAATCACTTTATTTGGGTAGATAACAACGAGAAGATAATTAGTAACCAGTTTTTATACTATTTCTATTTGAGTAAAGAGCGCTGGGAAACTATAGGAGCGAGTGCAACTATTCGTCAAATTTACATTAAACGTCACTTACTCCCTCTGCAAGTGCCGTTAATTTCTTTAGCACAGCAAGCCAAAATAACTAATTATTTATCCTTACTCGAACAAACAGTGACCGCTAGCCAAGAATATGTCGATTGTGTATTAAGACGTTCACATAATCTAGCTTACAATATTTTCTATTTCTTACTGACCGATGCTCAAGACGCTTATGAGCAACTGATTGCTAAAGATTTACAGGCAAAGCAAATATTTAAGCAAACGCAAAATTGCCCCCTCGATTTTGCATTTGAACAAATAAAGTCTTAAACAACTTATACCTATCCTTATACTTAGTTCTAGTTCAAGCACTAGCAAGATCTAAGCCTTAATGTTAATTTTAGAGCTAGTACTAAAATTAGCATTAACCCAACACTACAACTTAGTGTAAAATAGATAGTAGTTTTGTATATGATTTCAAATTACACCCCAGAAATTGAACTTTATAAGTTCATTTTCTGGGGTGCTTTGCTTTGGTAAAAGATTTCAAGACTACTAAATCATTATTTGCATAAATCGTTTAATAGATTATGGCTTTGATAATAATGTTTGCTTAGTCTACCTAGTAAATAGACACGGAGTTAGATTTGAGCTTATTCAGCAGTAAAGTAAAGATTTTGTATACGACGTACTAAAGCGTCGTTGTTGTAACCGTAAAGATTAGGTTTGAGGTAAGTATAAGAAGTACTACTATATAGAGGAATACCACCAGCACCATCAACGATGAGATCATTTAATTTTTGGTAGATGGCAAAGCGTTGCTCTACGGTTTTAGTAGTGTAGAGCTGCTCAAAAAGTTTATCGTATTCTTTATTCTTGAACTTAGCGTCATTTAAAGCATTATTACTTACCCATAAACCATAGTAATTCGATGGTTCATATTAGGCAGGATTCCAACCTGCAACAAAGAATTGATATTGTCCGTGACGACGTTCGTCAAGATAAGTCTTCCATTCTTTATTGTCAAGAGTTACTTTAACTAGCTTGTATGCACCATTACCTACGTAATTATTAATGTCAGGCCATTTACCTGCAGCTAATAATTTACTTGGGATCGGAGCTAGTACTACTAGCGCCGTAGCATCTAAGAACCATGGTACTGGACTAGCTAAACTTACTTGTAAGGTGTAATCGTCAACTGCTTTAACCCCTAATTCTGATGAAGGTAATTTACCAGCAGCCACCGCATCAGCATTTTTAACTTTTAAGTCGGTTAAATAGTAGGTATAAACCGAACCTGTTTTAGGATCTTGTAAGCGTTGCCAACCAGCTACATAGTCATTAGCCGTAACAGGACTACCATCTGAAAACTTGGCATCTTGACGTAGTTTAAACGTCCAAGTTAAACCATCTTCACTAACCGACCATGAAGTTGCGCCAGCTAGGATTAATTTCCCTTTAGCGTCAAAAGTCGTTAGACCTTCAAATAAATTAGAAACCACTTGATAACCTTGGGTTTCATTAAGTAGGTTAGGGTCAATGGTAGCCGGAGTAGCATTGAGTAAAAGGTTTAACTCTTGTTTGGCTGCTAATTTAGTACCTGCAGGTACTTGTGCAGTATAGGCACTAAGACTAGATAAAGTTAATGCACTTAAGCAAGCAGTTAAAGTAGTTAAGCGCCAAGTTTGACGAGCAAGTTTTTGCCACATAGTTAGTCCTTAATAAATCAAAAATCTATATTTACAAGCTAAGTTTAGTTTTATCTAAGTTTAGTTTTACTTCGAGAGTTTAAATCGGCGTATTAACTGACTTTTTATAGGTAAAACGTAACGGAAAAAGATTTTTTGTCACTTAAAGTCACAAATTAATCTTTAGGTAAGAATTGAAGAGCAGCATAAATAATTTATTTTGCGGCTTAAATTTATCTTAACAGGCTTTAAATTTTATTGCAAGTAAAAATAAATAAAAATAATTTTTGTTAAATAGACGTGTATATGTGGTGACTTTTGTCTGGTCGACAATACAAGATGATGAATAATAGAAGACAAAATGGTAAGTCAAATTAGCACTAACTAAAATGGTATATTTGGGGTACAGCTCAATTGTGAAAGATAGTACAAAAAAAGTGATACACCACATTTATGGTATTTAGCGCATAAAAAAAGGGGATGAAATTCATCATCCCACAAAGGTTACTTATGTTTGATTTGGCTTGTCTTCAATATGAAGAAAGTTTTCTTAGAGTTTTCTAAGAAAAGCGGTGTAGTTGGCACTTAAGCAATTAAGTACAACCTAGTTCTTTTGTTAAGCCAAGACAAAAGAACTTAACATTCGGTACATAACGAAAATCTCTGGTTTAAAGAAATTATTTATTTCGTTGCTTATATATTTATGCTATCAAAGTTAGAGAGTTTTGCCAAGCGAGCAAAATAAGATTTTTCATTAAAATTACCTTTTAAACACGCTATTTTAAACAAAACTTTTGCCAAGTTGAAATTCTAATCTTAAGATTATTAAACCAAATTTTTCAAACTAAAAACCACTTGAGCATAAAAGGAGCATAAAATTTTGCGTTGTAGAAAAATTTTAGAATAAAAACTCATTTCTTGCAAATGTAAGTTTGTGGCTTATTTGGAGGTGGTAAATGTTAATTTTATCGCGCGGTTTTTAGGTGTTAGTTACCTCAGTTTATGAAACAATTTTTCTTGGTTGGATAAATAAAATTAATTTTGCTTATGCTAAACTAAATTAAAACCTAAAAATTTATTGCCCAACATAATCATTAAACCAATGATGGAGAGCCAAGATGAGTAAATATGCTTCAGCTATAGACTTCACCCAATTTAGTCCGGAAAATCTAGCCGGACAATTAGCCCAAGCTAAACAAGCTTATGCCGAGTATCTTACTCATCTAAAAAGTCTAGATAATCCAACTATTGACGATGTATTTGATGCTAAGCGAGCGCAGTTGGTAAAGTTTTTAGAATTACACTATCAACCTGCAAGTCACTTAGCTAATGTACTATCAACTCCAGAATATCGTCAAGCTTACAATGCTTTAGAAAGTGAACATCGAGCTCTTGCTTTAGCTTTAGGCACAGATCAAGAGTTATTTAAGATCTATCAGCAGCTCGCAAGCTCTCCGGCAGCTCTTAGTTATACACCTGCACAAAAACGCGCTTTAGAGTTAGCTCTCTTACAGTTTAAATTACAAGGAGTAGAACTTGTTGGTACTCCAGCCTTTACCCAATTACAGGCAGTAGAAACGCAATTAGGACAACTCTACAATCAATTTATTAATAATAGTGTTGATAGTCAGGCAGCATGGAGTAAATTAATCACAGATCCGCACGAACTCGTAGGCTTATCTCCAGCTGGTTTAGAGATGTTAGCCCAAGCTGCAAAACAACGTAATCTTCAAGGATATCTCATAACCTTAGCTCCTCCAGTGCAACGCTTGATTTTAGGGCAATGTAAAAATCGTGCTTTGCGTGAACTAGTATTTAAAGCTATCAATCATCTAGCTACGGATTTTGATGATAATGAAGGTAAGTTTGATAATCGTCGGATTATAAATCGTATTTACGAATTACAGATGACTAAAGCTCGCTTATTAGGATATGAACATTTTGCGGCTTATAACTTAAGTTATCGCTTAGCGACTAGTGCACAAGAAGTATTAGACTTCTTAGAAGATTTACGTCAACGTACAATTCCAGCAGCAACTCAAGTCTACCAAGCCATAAAGGATTTTGCGTATCAAACCGACGGTTTAGAGAAGCTTGAACCATGGGATCGTGAGTATTATCAACAACTCTATGCGCAAGCTAAATATGATCTAGATAATGAAGCCTTACGTTCTTACTTTCCTTATCCGCATGTAGTCGAGCAAATGTTTGCTCTCTTTACGCGTGTGTATGGAGTTTCGTTTGTAGCGCGTCCGGAAGTACCGGTATATGCAGAGGGTGTTGATTATTTTGATGTATATAGTGGGCAAGAGCTGATTGGTGGTATTTACTTAGACATGTATGCACGTGTCGGGAAAAAAGCTGGAGCATGGTGTGAACCTGCGGTTTCAACTAATTATGGCTTGGAGAATGGGGTTGGGTATCGTTCCTTACCTGTGACTTACATTAATGGTAATTTTAATCCTCCAGTAAATGGACAACCTGCACTTTTAAGTCATACTGAATTAGTAACCTTGTTCCATGAAATGGGACATGCTCTACATGTGCTCCTCTCAACAGTACCTATAGATACCTTAGGATCATTAAGTGTAGAATGGGACGCTGTAGAAATCCCTTCGCAAATGCAAGAGAACTGGTGTTATGAACCGGAAGTATTACGCGCTTTATCTTCACATCTAGTTACCAAACAACCATTACCCGAAGAACTGATCAAACAACCATTACCCGAAGAACTGATTGCTAAAGTTGTAGCTGCTAAAGAGTTTTTCCACGGTCCTCTATTTATGCTGCGTCGTTTAGAACCGAGCATTTTTGACATGCAGCTATATAGTTTAGATAGTAAGGCAAGTAAAGAAGTTGAAGTGGTTGAACTCTACAATCAAGTCAAAGCACAAGTAAGCGATCTGGTCTTTACCGATTCAAGTCCATACACTTCATATTTTCCTTGTGTGTTTATGCATCTTTTTTCTGGAGCATATAATAGTGCTTACTCGGCTGGTTATTACAGTTATCTATGGGCAGAAGCCTATGCCGCAGATGCCTATGCTGCATTTGGGCAAACTGGAGAGGTAACAAATGCCCAAGTTGGTAAGGCTTTCCGAGATAAGTTCTTAGCTGTAGGTAGTACTTATCCTGCTTTAACGAATTTTTATAATTTTCGCCAACGGCAGCTAGATCCAAGTTACTTTTATCGTTCTTGGGGACTTGCTTAGGGTAAAGGTAAAGATAACCCATTTTTTTACTTACTTATTTCCTTTATAGTGTCCTTTTCCCCAAATGAAATACAAAATTTAGTTTGGGGTAAGGCAAATCATGCGTAGTAATTATTTGGCAGATACCTACTATACCTACTAT
>NZ_NRJG01000069.1 GCF_003585935.1 Psittacicella hinzii | reverse complement strand
TACGTCTAAAGCCTTGGAGAAATCTCCAAGGCTTTAGACGTATTTTATTAGTAAAACTTTAAAATCTTAAAATTTTAAAGTCATAAAATCCATTACTATGTTAAGGATAATTGCTAACTAAATGAAGATCCTTAATAATATACGGCACGATAAGCAACTAACCAGAAATTTAAATAGAAAATTAATGAGCTAAACTTAAGAGCAAAGCCAATTAGACCTTTCCAGTTTTTACTAAAACTAATAATTAAGTTTATAGCTGAAATAGCGAAAACAATAATTGCGTACTCAATAATTAAGTTTTGTTTAATTAAAGGTTGAGCTGCAAACAGATCAAATTTTATAGCTAAAATAGCAATTAAATAGATAAAACCGCAGATTAAGAACAGAGTTTCGGCTACAAGGAAAACTAATTTAACCACATCTAAACGAGTTTTGGTAATGATCATGGCTGCATTAGCGATTGCAATACCAAAAGCGACCTGGAAAAAAGCATTGTAGTAAATTTGGAAGCCAGCATCTACATAAAAGTAGAAAATATTTTGTAAGGCAAAAACTACAATTAAGCTTGGATAGATAATCCAATTAGTATACTTGCGCTCGTAGCTAAATGCTTGTGTGTGTTCAGGAGTGCCTTCTACAACTTTTAAGCGCGTGTCATCTTTTACATAAAAAATAACTGTTGCAATTAGTACGATTAGATAAATAGTTAATTCACCTTTACCTGGATCACGTTTAACAAAAAAAGCAATTATTTGATATAAGGTATAACCGAGTGTTACAAGTGCCAGTTTACGATAATTAGCGCTTTGCGTAGCGCAAAGTTTAGCATTCTTATAACAGTAGGTATAACAAAAGAATGTAGTAAAGACGGCAAGAATAAAATAAGGTAAACGATAGTAGCCGGTCAAAAATTGATTTTGGATTTTGGCATCAAAATAGCCTAAAAATAAAAATACGATAAATAAGAAGTAAAAAATATAGTTGTGACGTAGGTGATTTAACATAGAACTTAAACCTAATTATTCTGGCTCTTTATGCCTTAATTATAGCAAAAGTTTCAAATTAGCCAGTTAATCAATTTACCAAATACAATAATTTCTCATCGTGTTTCAAGTTAAAAATCTACGTGCTTGTATCATTTTTGTATTATAATAAAAGGTCGCAAAATGATTGAATGAAGTAATTTTTACTAGCATAATCTCGCTATTTGAAGTTATCTTTCACAAAAAAGCTCAAGTAGGTTATGCTGAAAAATTCACGGCTACAGATTTCACATGCCGAGGTTTATCCTATCGATTCTGCAACTAGTCTTTAGACTAAAACACCAAGCTTGTATGAGCTTGGGCTTTTTATTGTTATGTATAACAATATTTCCTCTCTAGCTGTAAGCCGGAATCAATTTTGTTTTAATGAGCGTAATCCTAACCCATTTAGGTAATTTTCTTTATGAGGCTTTTATACTTACTTTTGCGCTTAGTAAAGAATAACGTACAAAACTTAGTACTTAAAGAGTAAAGTCTTTTTAAGTTATTAATTGATAAATGGTAAGTTTAATTTAGAGTTCCTAAATTTAATGTATTTTTTGTTGGGAAAAAAATGACTAATATACACGTTAACAAGGTGAAAGATACAAAAACAAGTAAGTCGATAGTTCGTTTAGAAAATATTTCTAAATCTTATGACGGTAAAACGAACACTATTGAAAACTTAAACCTTGATATTAAACAAGGGACATTTTTAACTATTCTTGGACCATCAGGTTGTGGTAAAACTACTGTTTTACGAATGATTGCTGGTCTTGAAAGTGCGTCGTCAGGTAAAATTTATATTGACGACATGGACGTTACCGAAGTTGGTGCTGAAAAACGTCAAGTTAATACCGTTTTCCAAAGCTATGCCTTATTCCCACATATGAATATTTATAACAATGTGGCGTTTGGCTTAAGAATGCAAAAAGTACCAGAAGCTGAAATTAAAGAGCGCGTATTAGAAGCTCTAGCTATGGTGAAATTAGAAGACTACGCAGAACGTATGCCAAGTCAACTTTCTGGTGGTCAACAACAACGTGTGGCAATTGCTCGCGCGGTAGTAAATAAACCTAAAGTATTATTACTCGATGAATCTTTATCGGCTTTAGACTACCAATTACGTCTTGAAATGCAAAGTGAATTAAAAGCATTACAACGTAAATTAGGTATTAGCTTTATTTTCGTTACACACGATCAGGAAGAAGCATTAACTATGTCTGATCGTATTATCGTAATGAATAAAGGTAAAATCGTTCAAGACGGTACACCAAGAGAAATTTATGAAGAACCAGCAAATCTATTCGTTGCTGAATTCATTGGTGAGATTAATGTCTTCGACGCTAAAGTTATTCAACGCTTAGATGATAAAGTGGTTGAAGCAGATGTTGAAGGTCGTATTTGTAAAATTAATACCGAGTTAGATGTATATCCTGGGAAAAAACTTTTAGTCTTACTACGTCCTGAAGATTTAATTGTTGAAGAAATTCAACGTTATGATGACGAAGTCGATGGTATTTATGGTCAAATCATTGATTTAAACTATAAAGGAATGACTTTAGATTCATGGGTAAAATTAACTAATGGTAAAGTAATCGTAACTTCAGAGTTCTTTAACGAAGACGATCCTTCACTTAACCATAATATCGGACAAAAAGTAGCTATTACTTGGCATAATGCTTGGGAGGTGGTGCTAGATGAAGAGTCTAACAAACCTAATCTCGATTAAGAACTTTACTATTGTTTTTATCCTTTTTTGGTTAGGATTATTTATCTTAGTACCGGGGATTCTGGTAGTTCTTGTTAGTTTTTTCAGTAGTAGCCCAACCGAGTTTTATCAAGCAGTATTCTCTCTTGAGAGCTATACCAAATTAGTAGATCCTCTTTATCTTAAAGTCTTCGAAAACTCTATTTATTTAGCTTTTTGGACGACTTTAGTAACGATGATTGTAGGATATCTCTACTCTTTAGCTGTTGTTAATTGTCATAAAAAATGGCATGCCTTTTTATTAATTTTAATTCTTTTACCATTCTGGACAAACAGTCTAGTGCGTATTTACGGGATTAAAATTCTCTTAGGTGCCAATGGTATTATTAACAAAGGGCTAATGAGTATAGGTCTGATTAGCTCTCCGATTAATATTCTTTATACCGATACAGCGGTAATTATTGGTATGGTATCGATTCTTTTACCGTACATGATTTTACCGATTTACTCGTCGTTACAAAAAATTGATTATCGTTTAATTGAAGCTGCTAAAGATTTAGGAGCAGGTCCGTTTAAACGTTTCACAAAAATTACATTCCCTTTATCTTTTGCTGGTTTAGTAGCTGGTTTTACACTCGTGTTCTTACCATCGATGGGGATGTTCTATATTTCTGAATTATTAGGCGGTCCTAAATCATTACTTATTGGTTCAGTAATTAAGAGTGAGTTCTTATTTACGCGTAACTGGCCATTAGGAGCTGCCCTCTCTATTGGTATGATTGCAATCTTAATGATTACAATGTGGTTAATGAATCGTATTAAAGTGGGGAATGTTGAATAATGCTACGTAAGTTTTTAATTACTTTAACAGTACTCCTTGTTGTACTATTCATGTACTTGCCAATTGCTGTACTGGTAGTTAATAGTTTTAATAACAATCGTTACGGGGTGCGTTGGGATGGTTTTACCTTAAAATGGTATGAAAAACTGTTCAACAACCAAGATATGATTAATGCGGCTGTGCATTCATTAACGATTGGTTTCTTAGCTTCTACGTTAGTTACAATTATTGGAGCTTTAGTTTCAATTGCTGTTTATCGTTACCGCTTTAAAGGTAGAGGTGTAGTGCAAGGGTTATTACTCTTAAATATGATTACACCTGATATTGTAATGGCAATTGCTTTCCTAATCCTTTTCATTACTCTAGGCTTTTCATTAGGGTTTACAACTCTTTTAATTGCGCATATTACTTTCTGTTTACCTTATGCAGTAATTGTTATAAGTTCGCGCTTACAAGGGTTTGATAAACGAATGCTTGAAGCCGCTAAGGATCTAGGTGCTCCAGAACGAGTAATTCTGTTAAAAATTGTTTTCCCATTAATTTTCCCAGCAATTGCTGCTAGTTGGTTATTAAGCTTCATTATTTCAATGGACGATGTAATTATCAGTAGCTTTGCTTCGGGTGCAGGATATGAGCCTTTACCTGTAAGAGTATTTTCTCTTGTTAAATCTGGTGTAACTCCAGATGTTAATGCCGTGGCAACCATTATGGTACTTATTTCAATTGTTGTAGTAAGTGCAGTAATGTTCTTCTCACGTGGTAAAGTTAAATTTAATTTTTAATTAATAATGCACCCTAACCTAGGTTAGGGTGCAAACTTTTAACTATGATAATTGAACATTCCTTAAATGTAGATTATTCATGTGAACAAATGTTTAATTTAGTTTCGGACTACGAAAGTTATCCAGAATTTATCGAGCATTGTTCTAATGCTAAAACTTTTACCCAAAACAATAACCAAGTTTTAGCTGAACTCGAAATGTCTTTTGCCGGTATAAAACAGAGTTTTAGTACTAATACAACTTTCTACCCTTACGAAAAAATTACCATGGAGCTAGCCGAAGGACCTTTTCAAAAACTAAAAGGTTATTGGAAGTTTGAAACAGACGCTCTTAATCCACAACAAACAAAAGTTTCTTTATATATGGATTATGAGATGAATAGTTTTATGGAATTTCTTCTAGGTAATAAGTTTAAAAAAGCTATGATTGGTATGGTAGACTGTTTTATAGCACGTGCACAACAAAAATATGGCTTAAATTAATGAAGAAAGTAGAATTAATATATGGTCATAACCCTGAACAAATTTATATTTGGAAGGGTAAATACGATGAAGAGCAAAGCATAACTATTGAACAAGTCGTAGATGATTCTAAAGTATGTCTAATTTATAAACTAGACAAAGCGCAAATGTCTTATGCTATTTTTGCTGAAAAAGCTGAATTAGACACACTTGTCCAAAATGGTGATCGCGTATCAGTTTTACGTAATTTACAACGTAGACGTAATGAACCTAATCGCGATAAAGCTGTACCTCACAATCCAAATCGTAAAAGCAAAAAAGACGCAGGATAATCTCCTACGTCTTTTTTGCTTATATACGTATAAATAGTGTGTTGTGTAACTTTAATATAGAGCTAAGGCGATCATAGCACATTACCTCGAATTAAAATTACTATGTTATAGCATTTTTAACCATTTAGTACATTAATCTGAATGCTTTGTTTTTCGAGCATTTTATTTAAACGTTTAACATTCGTAATAATGTACGGAGCATTTTGCACTTGCTCATCAAGTAAGTATAAATTGATGGTTTCAATATGATTATCTTGATAGGTAAATGCTAATTTCACTTTCCCTTGCTTAATTAATTTTGGTAAGTTAGAGAAAGTAAAGTTATAGGTAATACGTAATAATACTGCTAATTGCTGTGTTGCTTGATCAGCTTGAGCACAATCATTGTTTAAACAGTCAATAAATTGATGGATCTTCGCAATCTCGGCATCTGAAAAACCATAAAGGTTCGAATTTTTCACAATGTAACCAGAATGTGCAAAGAAGTCATCATCACTAATTGCTGAACCTACAAGCATAAACGTACAATAGTTAGCAATGTCTTGTTTGTTATAGGTTTCAAACAGTA
The DNA here is from genome assembly GCF_003585935.1 of Psittacicella hinzii. Lineage (GTDB taxonomy): Bacteria > Pseudomonadota > Gammaproteobacteria > Enterobacterales > Psittacicellaceae > Psittacicella > Psittacicella hinzii. Next base: position 1,369 of record NZ_NRJG01000069.1, on the reverse strand, counting down.
ATTTATCTTGTTGTACTAAAGATAAAGCCTGTTGGTAAAAACTATTAAATAATTTATGCTCGATTTGGTATTTACGACGTAAATTGTGTACGGTAAATAATCTAATATGTTTGAAAATATCAGATTCTTGATCCCCAAATAATACCCCCTCTCTTAAAGCAGAATGAGAGTAAGTTAGTTTTTGGAATTTAAAGACATTAAATAGAGCACGTAAAATAGATAAGCCACCAGCTAAAACTTCACGTCCTGATGGATCAAAACCCGTGTAACATAATTGCGCACATGAATTATGTTGTAACACCATTTGTACAAGATATTCTAAATTTTGCGCAGTTAGGTGTTCTGGATTACCAAATTTATCAGCAAATTCTTTAATTTGTTGTTGTAAACTGCTTAATAATTTAGCATCATAGAGTGGATTCTCTGGTTCAGGATGAGCTAATAAATGATTAATACGTTTAGCAGCATCTTTAAAGTTTGACTTAACGGTTAAAATAGTATTTTTAATCGTTCCAGATGAACCTACAGCATGAGCTATATTTAGATACTTGTGAACAATAGGATTATCTAATTCTTTAGTAAAAATCTGACATGCTGCTTTATATGCTTGATTAAAGAGTTCAGCATTAAATTTACCATCACTAAAGAATTTTTGTGAAAAAGAAACACAACCTAAATTATTACTGGTTAAATATTCCGGTTCAAGATTGTTTGAAAGGATCATCTCTGTAGATCCCCCACCAATATCTACAGCAATAAATGGTTGAGTAATAGGGTTAGATAAAGCTATCCCTTTAAAAATTGTATTTGCTTCTTCGATTCCAGTTAAGATTTTAATCTTATGTGGGAAGACTTTATTGATAGCTGTTAGTAGCTCTTCCTGGTTTTTCGTACTACGGATAGTATAAGTAGCATTAGCTCGTACTTCAATATCATTACCAAAATGGCTAATAAACTCTTGAATAGCAGCTAAAGCATTACAACAACGCTCAATCCCTTCTGGTAATAAAATATTATCAGCTGTTAGATATCTTGCTAATTGTACCGTAATATTAAAACGCTTAATAACCGGTCGAGATAAACCAAAATTTCTTGCAATAATAAGGTTAAAACTATTTGAACCTAAGTCGATAATTGCAATATATTTAGGTGATTTTTTATGATGAAACATAGAAAAATATGTTGGAGAGAAATCTAAACTTAGATATTTAAAAATAGAGATTTTTGTTAAAAATTATAACACAGCTCGCATTGCTTAAAATAGCTAAAAAACGAAATAGTTATTTACTAGATCGACTTTATAGTAAACATAAATAAGAGACTATACAAAAGTTATACACAACTGGTCACTACACTTCATCGTAAATAT
>NZ_NRJG01000068.1 GCF_003585935.1 Psittacicella hinzii | reverse complement strand
TACGGGGATTAATTTATGGGTGTAGTGTATCACTTTTTTCACAATACACTTAAGATTAGCTAAGCATTTACGTGCTGACTTTTGAGATTAAACAGCTTTTACATTTTACACAGCTGTATCTTTTTACACAGTTGTACCTTTTTACTCGACTGTGTCTTTAGCTTCTGCTGTATCTTTTTGCTCAGCTACATCTTTATCTTCAGATTTAGCCGTCATTTCAGGCATACGATAACGTGTTTTATTAACTGGTCGACTGTGATATTTATCTTCATCTACAGCTTTGTCAATAAAGTAAATATTGTCGATTAGTTTGTCACGTGTTAGAAGATTATCTTTTAACACCAGATGTGGATAAACTTTTTGGATTTGTTGCATTAAGTTTTTCACACGTGCTTGTCCAAAATCTTCAGTATAAGCAGCCACCTCACTATTATGTAACAGATTAATCGCATAACATAGAGGATGCGCTAAACCTGCAAAGAGCACACTTAGATCTAAGGTTGGTACATATATCTGGAAGTGATTAAAACCAACTTCAGCAAGAATACGCGTTATTAACTCGTGTCCAACTTCTAAATGTTGGGCAAGGTTAAAGTCTTGCAGCTGCATAATGCGTTCTTGATATGGCGTTAAATCTAACTGGCGATATAAGTTACCGTAAATACAAACTTGCTTATCTTCTTCATCTAAGAGATTTACAATCATCACTTGTTCCACACTTAAATTGAAGTGTTTTACGTATAGATTAAGTAAATGGTAACTCTGATGATTAGTGATAATAAAGATATGTTTGAGTTTTTGTTTCCCAAGTTTAACAGCTTGTAAGCTATAGGTTAAAGATCCCCCTAAATCAAGAGCATAAGTCTGTTCATTAGGCAGATTAGCTACTAAGCTTGCACCTGTAAACTCCATTACGCTTTGATTAGGCACACAAGCTTGAGCATAAGCAGTAATCTCTTGCTTCGCACTAAACTCTTGTAACAATGCTTGTTGGTGGAAAATGAATTTTTGCCAAAAATCCATTTTAAAAGCAAGCGTTTCATTACTTCGATAACCAGCAAAAAACGGATTATAAGTTTGTTGCTTAAGTTGCTGATTATTTTTCTCAATATTAGCTTTAGCTAGCTCATAACTAACGGTTGGCGCAGAGGCTTCAGGTAATGCAACTTCACGTTGATATTTATCTAAACCGTTCTTGCCTTCTTTAGAGCTTACAACCATTTGTTGCGCTTGTGCTAATACCGCTAAATCAGAAGCCGTACCTTGTAAAGCTTTTTCTTTAGCTTGACGGAGAGCAATGGCTTGTTCACGACGTTGTTGTGCCGTTAAGTGTAAAGAGTTGGCTTTAGTGTAGTCTTGACTAGCATTAGCATTCGCATTTTCAGAAGACGAGCTTGCACTTTGCGAGCTTGCCTCTTGAGCAGCTTCTTGAGTAGGATGAGTTGCTTCTTGAGAAGTATTTTTAGCAGCTTCTTGATCGCAGGCAATCGCAGAGGTACTTTGCGCAATTGCTCCTTGCTCTTTAGCTTGGCTATTCTCTTGCGGTGCTTGAGGTGTGGTTGCTTGCGCTTTAATCGCTTTTTTAGCTACTTGAATAGTTTGTTGAGGTATCGCAGTTTTAGCAGCCGCGTTACTAGGAGCAATACTCGCAGCAAGATCTTGTCCATCAACATTATTAGTAACTTCCTTAGCTGCTAAGTTAACTTGTTGCGCTTGCTTCGCAACTTCTTGTTCCACTAAGTGTTTAAGCGGATTAGCTGGAGCATGTTTTAATGCATAAGCTCGTCTTCCTAGTTCAGCAAAAAGCTCACTTGGGATCTGATCTGTTGCTGGAAAAGGTGTATCTAACTTGTAAGGTTTATTATCCTTACGTCCGGCAAGGATCTTCGAGCCCTGACGCATATTTTGTTCATCGTAATAACGAATGAACTCATATACTAGGCGCGCAAATGGTGAGTTAATAAACTTCTCTTCGCTTGCAATTACTAGTAATTGCGCACGATCTTCTGCATTTAAATCATCATTAAGCAGTTGTTTTATTGCATTTAACAGATGTAAGAAATCATAATTTAAGCTCGCTAAAAACTCTTGAAACTCTGCAAAGCCTACGGTTTGTAATAATTGACAGTTTGCGGTTTGTTGACTAAGAGCTGCGGCAATAAGATCTGGACTACATAAACCATGCACTACTAGTGCTTGGCTTGGTAAGTTTAAGAAATCTGCAAGAAGATTAACTTGTGCTGGTAATTCATAAGTAACTAACTTACTTTCAACTAGCGCTTGACGAATAATCTCTTGTTTGGTAGTACTGATTTCTTGCTCTAAACGAATAATTAGCGCAGGAATTTTCGCGGCTGTAAGCGCATTTAAATTCAGCGTTAAATATGCTTGTAAATGCTCATCACTTAAAGCATTAATACTAAAGGCATCAAAGCTCCATAAGTGGTAAGGTAAATTATCACGATGATAGGCTGTCGTCGTAATCTCTGAATTTGTTAGACGACTAATAATCGCTAATAAACTACCTAAAACCGGTTGTTCGCTTACTTGCTCTTGGGTAAAGGTTCTTAATTCAGTAATGTGATTTTGCCAAATAGGACTAGCTACCCAATAGAAAGCGGTTTGATTATAGCGGTGATAGACTACCGGATTGCCATGCCAACCTACGCGTTGGTTTACTAAACCTGCTATATCAACAGGACGACAAACTGTAAATGGAGGAATACCCGTATTAACATAAGTAGCATGAGGGTAATCTTGATAAAACTCAGCAAACTCGAGAACTAAACTCGGAGCAAGAGGAGTTTTATCTCCTTGATAAGCATAAGCACCAGCTTCGAATAGATGTAAATGTTTACATGCTGGGTGATTTGCTACTACTTGAGTATAAATCTGATCTAAAAATGGTACATAGAGCGTAAAGTCAGCTAAGGTTAAACTATTTGCACTTAGCTCTTGTGCGTTTGTGGTCTGTCCATTTAAGAAATTAGCAATAAACTGGTAATAATTAGTTACATAAGCAAAATATAAACTAATATTAAATTGCTCTGCTTGTTGCAGGGCTTTAAAAGCTGGTAAGTAATTTTCTAGTGAAGCTACTTGAGTATTTTCTAGAGGTAAAGTAGCTACTTGTGCTTGTACTTCTGGCGCATACAGCACATATACTTGCGTCGGGTCTAACTGTTCTGACGCTAAAAGAATTCTTGCGATTTGTACACTAGCAGCAGTGGGCAAAATAAATAAGTGTTTTGTCATAGAGTTACACAAAGATAAGCAACTGACGATCTAATCTTTTGTTTTTTCGTTGGCTCATATTTTAGCATGCTTCAAAAATCTAAGCTAAAAAAGCCACAATTTTAGTATCTAAATGACGCACTATGGAACAGTTAACTACAAAAGCAAGGAAAAGTTGTCCTAACTTAGTATGTCCGATTAACATTTATTACTTAGCTGTACCTAAATTAAATAAAGGTTAAGATTTTAATTACACTTTCACGAGCTGCACCCCCAAAATGATACAACTTACCCCATAGAACTTAAATTCCCGCTTTTTTTATACCACCACTTAATAAATAGATGATGTTTGCACTGTGAATATTAATACAAAATTTCTTTTTATATCCAATTTTGTAAGGTACAATTGTCAGTAAATAGAATTTAACAAAAGTACCTTACAGAAATTAATAACTGATTAAAAATGAATAGAAGCTCAACTAAATAAAAATAAGAGATATTCAGGTATTTTTTAAGGTTGCTTTATAAAAAAGACCTGATTGCTTTAGTTAGTTGATTACAGTATGGTATAAAAATTCGGGAATTTAAGATAGAATGCATAAGTCCCGACTGCTGTAACCAGCATGTCGGGACTTATAAAACAAAAATTTTAGCTATTTTACTAATTAATTATAGAGCTTTGTGTTTAGCAACAAAGTCTTGGGGATTTAGCTCTACAGCACGGTAGTCTAATGGTGGATCCATAATCTCACGACGTACAGCTACTGGTTGTAATTCTAACTCACCCATTTCTTTTGCTTTAAGTACTACTTTATATACCGCATTTTGACAGTGCTCAAAAGCTTCTAAAGCAGAGCTACCTGTTAATAAGCAAGCTAAAAGAATACCTGTTAACATATCACCTGCACCTACTGGATCACGAGGTAAGTCTACTAATGGACGAGTTAAGTGATAAAGTTTACCAGTATTATGATCATAAAGTAAGCTTTCAAACTCACCCTCTTGACGAGCACAACGATGTAAGTGTTTTACCATTACAATCGTTGGTCCACGTTTGGCTAATTCAATCGTTGCATTAACTGCATCCGCAAAGGTTTTTAACTCTGAACCGTGAAGAATTTGTAACTCTTCTAAGTTCGGGCAAGTGATATTCGCGCGTGATACAGCTTTAGAACGAATAGCTTCAGCTACTCCAGGTGCAACGATACAACCTTTACCAGCTTTTCCCATTACCGGATCAAGTAAATATACGGCATCTGGGTTTTGTTCGCGAACTGTATCAACAATTTCAAGAATTGCGTCTACTTGTTCGGCCGAACCTAAATAACCAGATAGAACCGCATCAACACGTTTAAGTAAATCTACTTGCGGATCTGCAAGAGTTTGAACGATTTTCACTAAGTCTTCGTTAGTGGTAACTGGACCTGCAAATTTAGGGTAACGAGTTGAAGTTGAGAATTGTACGGTATTTAATGGCCATACATCTACACCACATAATTGCATAGGTAAAGTTGCAGCTTTATTACCTGCATAACCATACACTACGTGTGATTGAATTGCTAAGACGTTTTTCATTAGCATTTTCCTTAATGTTGTGACATTACTTTAAACAAGTAAAGCATGCCAGAATAACCAGAAGAGCTTAGACTTTTCATAAAAAGTTTCACTAGTGTAAAAAGTTGTACTAGATATTTGTATCTAAATAACAGCTACCTTTTATGTATTAGGGGTAAAGTCTAAGTAGTCTAAATCTTGTAAATGCTTGGAAAAATTTACCAAGCGTTGCTTATTTTAACGTAAAAATTTACGAGTTTGGAGAAATTTACGAGCTTTTATGTATAAGTCTACCTACCATCTATAAACTCTCACTTAAAAATGCTCAAAACTGCTACGTCAGGCATTAGTATTTCGTGGATTTTAGTAATTTACCGCTATAATATAAAGAGAGAAATCCTTAAAACTAGTCATTTCTCTAAATACTTTTCCCCTAGCATATAGCCATAAGGAATTAATTATGACTATGAATAATGTAAGTTCTAAACTTACCTCGCAAAATACAGATTTTACGCAACTTTTAGCCCAAATCCCACAAAACACTACTGTAGCCATAGTTGCTGGTGAAGTGAGTGGAGACCAATTAGGTGCAGGCTTAGTGCAACAAATGCTAAACCTACGTCCAGACTTAAAGTTTGTGGGTATTGGAGGTGATAATATGCATTCCTTAGGAGTTACTACTTGGTACGATATTACTGATCTCTCTTATTTTGGGGTTTTTGATGTTCTCAAAGCCTTACCCAAAATAAGTAAAATCATTTCTCAAACCAAAAAACTGGTAAAAGAATCTCAAGCTCAACTTTACATTGGTATTGATAATCCGGATTTTAATTTACGTATCGAAGCTTATGCTAAACGTGAATTAGGAATTAAAACAGTGCACTATGTGAGTCCTACAGTTTGGGCATGGAGACAAGGACGTATTGAGAACATTAAAAAAGCTACTGACTTAGTACTTTGTCTTTTACCTTTTGAGCAAGAGTTCTATGCACAAAAAGAACATCCAGCGGTTTTTGTTGGACATCGCTTAGCTAACCAACTAGGTTATACTCTTACTTTGGATGCGCAAGTGTATCAAACTCTAATGACGAATTATGCCCAACAACGTTTTTACCAACTAAACGATGGTAAAGTCTGGGTATCACAAGCACGTCGCTTAATGGAAGCTAATACAGCCGAAGAAGAAACCTATCAACAAATCCTGCAACGCCAACACCGCGAATACCAAGATATTCTAAGTGGCATGGTAAGTACTCCGGATTTTGATGAGGAAGTTCCTGCGCATATTTTTGAGCACCCATTTAGTAAACTTAAACAAGACAAAGATGCAACCTTAAACCAACCTGAACTAGCGCAAGCTGCTACCACAATCGATGCTGCAACAGCTACAAGTAAAACTAACGATCCGAATAACATCATGCTCACGCTACAAGGACAAAGTATTAGTGTTAATCGTGAAAATTTACAATTAGGTGTTAATGGGAAGTACTTTTTAACTTTATCAGCTGAACAAGTCGCTCAGTTACAAGCCAAAACCAACTCTCAAAGCTCTAACTCTGTAGTAAATTCAACTGCTAGCTCAAGCTCTACTAATTCAGACAATACTGCAAGTAACAGTCAAAGAGCATCTAACACATGTTTAAACGCTAACGAGAGTTCAGACAATCACAATCTCAATGGTAGAGTTAAGAACAACTTTATCCTTAATGCACAACGTTTACAAGAGTTTGTAAATCAATTACCTTCAGCCCAAAAAGCACGCGCCCAATTACAAGAAGTTGGCGTACTTTATACAACTCACGATAGCTATAGTGCTGAACGTAATGCGAGCTCTAATCTGGATGCTAATGGTAAAGCTACCTCTAAATCCACAACTAAACCTATTCGTATTGCTGTGCTTCCAGGTTCACGTGATTCAGAGATTAAGTTAATCTTTACTAGCTACTTAGACGGAGTCCGTGAGGCTATACGTCAACAAGTATTACCAGCAAACGTAGAATTAGTAGTACCAGTTGCTAAAGATAAACTCTTAGAACCTATTAAACAAGCCTTAGCTAATTACGATGATTTACATGTAACTCTCGTATCTAAACATGCGCATCAAGTATTACAAACAGCTGTTTTTGCTTTAGTGAGTTCTGGTACTGCTACTTTAGATACGCTGCTATGTCATACGCCAATGGTCGTAGGTTATAAGCTAAGCACGTTTAACTTTATTCTGGCTAAACAATTAATCAGAACTCCATATGTAGCTCTAGCTAATGTAGTAATGGGTAAAGAAATGGCTAAAGAGTTAATTCAAGATGACCTTAATCCTGAAAACCTCGTAAGCCAAATACAAACTTTACTTGACGTTAACTATAATCTAGCAATTCGTCAAATCTATTTCTACGAGCACATTAAGCTCCAACAAGATTCTGACGTCTTAGCTGCGCAAGCTTGTTTAGAAGTGTTAGCTCAAGCTTTTACTCCTACAGCTGAGAAATATTCTAGAAAGTAACACCCCACAAGTGTTCATCTTAAAGTATAGAAGTTACTAAAGATACCTTAACTATAGCTATAAGTATTAATTATGGTTATCATACAACCATGCTTAGTTAGCAGAATTAACTCAAAACCGTTAAGCTTGACTACCAAACGTCTAAGCACAAGTAGGTGATCTTTGGTACAATATGCTAGCAGATTATTTTTCATACTTCTAAGCATAACTGCAAATTTATTTTCTTTTTCATTCAACGTAGTCAGAGTATGACTACGTTTTCTTTTTTCTCTCTTATGGCTACTTTAACCTTAGTTGACATTACAAATCAACAACACCAAATTCGTTGGTTAATGAACCAAGATATACCTTTTAATGCCGAAGAGTTCTGTAAAGCTACGCCACCAGTTTGTGGTGTTTACCGTATGCTTAATCGCCAAAACCGCGTAATTTACGTCGGTAAGGCAAAACAACTTCCTAAACGCTTTAAAATTTATTTTGACGGACATAGCCATCGTCCAGAAATGGAACAAGAAATTGCGCGTATGCAAACGATTTTTGTTTTTGCTGATCATGAAGCGCATGAACTTGAATATAACGTTTATCAAAAATTCTATCTACCTTATTACAATAAAACTTCTCCAGAAAATACCAAATATCTCTACCTAACTCCAGATGAGCCTTATCAAAGCATCTATGCTATGGGAGCTTATCGTCGAGATATTTTGCATTTATCGCGCTATCTAAAAAAAGAAATCGACTTTATTGGTCCGTTTACCGGTACACGCGCTTGGGAAAAAATTATTCATGAGTTCCAAAGCGTCTTTAAGATTCCAAGTTGTACTCCAACAATCTTTAAACGCCACCAACGCCACGGACATCCGTGCGATAAGTATGATTTTGGTTTATGTAAAGGGCACTGCGTCTTTACTAAGCCTCTAGATTATCAAGCTTATTGGCAACCGATTAAACAAATCTTCTTAAACCGCGGAGCAGCTGGAAAAACTCTCTTTAAGCAAGTAGCCGAGCAAATGCCTGCTACCAAAGCCTATATAGGGACAAGATCTATTTTAGATTCGCTTGACCTGAAAGATAGTTTTGAGTTAGTACAACTAACAAGAACTGAACATATGGCATGCATGACGATTATTGAAGTATGTCATGGGTTAGTGATTGATATTCGTAACATGCTCCTAACCGACAGTACAGAGAGTAAGAATCTTACTCTTGGACGTAAGAAAATGACTTCACTCTCAAATAGTGAACTCTACAATAGTTTCTTAATCCCTTATTACCAACAAACGCGTAATGAGAAGTACTTACCAACTAATAAAGAACTCTTGAACCATCGTCCACGTAAAATTATTGTTATTGATTCAGGTTTTACGCCAGAACAAGCCAAAGAACTATCGGTAAAAATTTCAGAGATCTTTGGTTATAACGTACGTCTTGGAGCTAAGTGTCCACATAAAGATCTGCAACGTTTAGCGACTTATAATGCTGAAAATGCCGTAGCGCAACGCATGAATCTTTTACTTAAACGTACTGCCGATAAACCGAAAAAAGTTGCTTAGGAGCTGTTATGAAACTCGAAGAAAAACGTGCTATAGCTGCGACTAAACAATACTTAGCGCAGTATATAGCTGCCGATATAGATTTATTTAATTTACTCTTACCTCAACTATTCTTTCCTGGACAAGACGATAAACTACTAGCTCAAGTATTACTAGCGTCAATCCAAGATAAAGAAATAGATCAAGAAAAACTTGAACAAGTTTTACGAGATTTAGAAGGCTTTGCGCAAGTGAGCTTATACCAACAAGAAGCTAAACTTAAAGCTCGCCAAGCACAAGAGGCGCAAACTAAAGGTAAACTTGAAGCACTCCTAACTAGAGCCAACGACTCCACAGTCGAACTATCTCCTAATCTTGAAACATCAGCAACTCCTAGCTCCAACTCTAAAGGTGGTACTGATGCGCTAGAGCAACAACCGCTAGCAACAGCAACTTCTAAAGCAGAAAACCATCAAGCTAGTGCTTATGCTAAAGCTTCTGTTGAGGCTGCTACTATTGCTTCTAAAGATACTTCGATTGATGCTTCAATTTATAATTCACAGCACTCGACAATCGATGGAGAAGAAGAGTTCTTTGATCCGAGTCTTGAGTATCAAGCTGGAGCTGGGGATTTTAATATCTTTGATGAAGAAGATATTGTTGACTATAATTCTCTGAATGCTGATGACTATGATGAGTTTGAGCAAAGTGATGAGCAGGATGAGTTTGGTGATCTAAATCCAACTACGCAAGATAAATTTGCTGGTGTTGCTCGTGAGTTTAAAGATAAATTTAAAGGTGAGTTTAGAAGTGAGTTAGGAGGTGAGTTAAGAGGTGAGTTTAAAGGTGATATTAATAATAAACTTACCGGAGAGCTTACCGAAGAATTTACTGGAGATATAGACGCAGCCTTTGCTGATTTTGCTGATCTCGATGCAGAAATTGCTTTAACTCGTGGACAAAAGAATATCCAACAAGTAGAAAGCTTTTACCATGGCTTAAGTAAGACTATGCAAAGCAATCTAAAAAAAGCTGCTAGTCAAATCTTTGCTCAAGCTTTACCTGGGCAAGAATACTATGGTGACTTTACTCTGGAAAAAAGTTATCCGGCGGTTTACTGGAATGATGCTATTCCTGCAGCTTTACGAGAAATGGATCCCGAGTTATTTGCTTCGCCGATTTTTGCGCATGCGCAAGAACCATGGTTAGTTAAGTATTCGGAACAAGCAGAATTAGATCTAGATAGTTTAGATGCTGGACAAAGCTTACAAAACCTCTATCCTCATCTTAGCTATTTAGAACAAAACTACTTACAGTACAACTATACTTTAGCGCTAGCTAATAAGCCTACAGCTCTGGCTGGCATGCGTGCTGAACCTTTAGAAGTATTACCTACTAGAGATAATACAGCTAACGCTGCTAATAAGAAAAATGCTAATTCAGCTGATGCTAATTCAGCTGATGCTAATACAGCTAATGCTAATACAGCTAATGCTAATACAGCTAATGCTAATACAACTAAAGTAGTTAACACAGTTGCGACAACTTCAGATTCTCTCGAAGATATAAGTTCTTCTCTCCTTGACTATACTAAGTTTAACTATGTACCAAATAAATTGGTTGAAAGTAAAGCTTGGTATCATCTGTCTGATCTCTTATTAAACAATGCGGTGCTAAATAAAATGCATTGCTTTGATATTAGTCATGATCGAGGGATGTTCACTAAAGGTTCTGCCGTTGCTGCTAATGATCAAGGACTGGTAGTAAGTGATTATCGTCACTTTAATATCGAGGGCATTACTGGCGGAGACGACTATGCAGCCATGGAACAAGCGGTATATAAACGTTATCATTCAGAAGTTGATATTAGTTTAATGCCGATGGTAGTACTCATTGATGGAGGACAAAACCAAATCAATGTGGCAAATAAATCTTTACTCCCTATCCTTAATCGTTTACGTGCAATTGAGACTTATACTACCTTAGTAACACAAGGGCAAAATCTTTTTAGCCATTTAGCTAAAAAGAACTATCAACTCTTTAGTGGGTTGGCGGCTAATCAGATTGTGCTTCTTGCCCAAGGCTTTGTATATCAAAATCTAGTGCAGTGCGTAAGTAAGTTTGCAAATTCTGGGACTGCATTACCGTCGATCGACTTACTCATGCGTTTATATCTCAACCAAAAAGCACAAGCTAATCCAGACTATGCTTTAAGTTTAAATTATTTTGTTTATCAACAAGCACAACAGCAAGTAACGCAAACTTACAGTTATGAACAAGGATTATTTAGTTGCTTTAGTGATTTAGCTTTTGATAATAAGACTCACTATGGACGCGAATTTAGTTTCTTAGCTCAACTTCCAGCTAATATTACAGTTAAAGAGTTTAAAGATTTAATTCTTAATGCTTATACTTGTTTTGAGTACCTTTATCAAATTAAAACCATAGGGGTTACCAAACAAGAAAATCGTAAACTCTATGCCGAGAAGTTTATTGATGGGGTAACTGGAGAAGAAATTCATATCCCACTACAAAGTCGTGAACTTTATTACATTCTGCAATTACGTGATGCGGCGCATAACTATGCCAACCGCAAACGTGTTGCCAAACGTGAACAAGAGTTTGTGACAGGGAAAGATATCTTAGATAATATGCCAGGCATTGGCAAAGCAAGTATCGATAAGCTTTATGCTGCCTTTAAAGATACCGCAACCATTAAAAACGAACTTACTACGGTTGCTAATCCTCAAGCCCTATTAAAGGAAATAGGTCTTACACCTAAAGCTATTCAAGCTTTATTAGCAAACCTAGAACAAATTCCAGATTAAATTTTAGCCTGACTAATATTAGTCAGGCCTTCTTAATTATTTCAAATAGTATAGAACCTTGTAGTTCTTTTAGGGATTCTCTAAGTAGGGTTTCTCTAAGTAGGTATTCCCCATTATTTTAACTATGTTACGTTTAAACCGTAATCAACATTTTCTGCATTAAGATTTCTTTATATTGCTCGAGTTGCTTACTTAATAATTCAAGTTGCGCATAGCGTTGATCCAGCAAAGCAAAAAGCTTACCAATGCGTTGTTGTTCAGCAAGTTCTGGTAATAATAAACTAATTTGTTTTAAGGTTTTACCAGAAATCTCATCAAAAGTTGTACCATGAGCTAAATACTTAGCTTCAACCGCTAAGAACTTAGTAATCACATAAGTAAAATAAGTATCTAACTTCTCTGTAATTGGGATTAGCGATTGAAACCCTTGATTAGTTGCAGCAGGGCTAGCTAAGATTGCGCTTTTACCTATCCCAGCGCGTGAAGTAAATAAAATCGTACCGGCTGGTAACATCCGAGCAGCACTATATTTTAACCCCACAGCACTTATTTTGCGTTTACTCAGACTTAGATATACACTCTCACCTAGCTCGGTAGGAGTAAACCAATTAATCTCACCGTTATGCCAATAACTAGGTTCACAAGTTTTAGGTGTACCACCACTAACAACTTTAGCAACTTGCTTTAAAGTTACTTCTTGCCAAGGTTGTTTAAAGCCCTTAAATCGCAATTGCGGAACTTGTTGAAAATTAGAGCATATATATATATCTGATGTTATTTTTTGGGCTGAAGTTGCGGCATTTTCTGGGCTTTTATACCAGCACATAAGCTGGGGAAATAAATTTTTGTACAAACTTTCTTTTAAAAGCTTAGTTTGCATTAGTGATTGCTGCACAGCAGCAATTTGTTGTACGATGGCAGCAAAAAAATTGGGAGATTTTTTGTTGTTCTTGCTTTTGCGGGATATAAAGAGAGTGTTCTTGGTAATCTTTAAAGTAAATGTGTTTTACTGCCGAGCCTACAGCGTATTTACTCAAGTCACATCTTTGTAGTGCTAAGAGCAAATCTACTCCTTTTTGGGCTTGCAGCGCTCCAATCGTAGCAATCACATCACTAAAAGCAGGCTTAAGAGATAGTTTACCCACTGTACCATCTTTAGATAGGGCAATATAATCTTGGTCAAAGATATAACTTTTACTGTAACCAATACATTTATTACCATCGTAGAGCGGATAAGGATGACTTGTCGAGGCTTGTGCTACAGTGTCTTTTTTATTAGTCGTTGAAGCAACGAATTTACTTACTTTACCGATTTGACTTGCTTGCCAAGAAGCTGTAAAACCACTAAACCGCAATTCTGGCATGCGTTTTTTCATACAATACAGTGGTTCTAATATTTGTGGTTAAGACAAATGAAGTATTAAAAGAATAGCAAATCACGACTTAAAGCAAATATCGAGTAAAGAAACATCACGATGTTTATTATCGATAGTCGATTGTAGTTCGTCGTTCGTCGATCGTGCCACAACTTAGAGCTTAAGTTCTAAGCAGCAAGCTAGAATTTGCTATTCCTTGCATTGTAACCCATAAAAGCAAATCATCCAACCAAATTCATACTTGGCAATAATTTCATGCCTCATTTAGGTAGAAGTTTAAGCACTTGTTAGCAATAAACTAAAGTTTAATGTGACTTTTTAGCTTGATCTTATCAAGATTTACCTTGCTTGCTAGGTAAAAGATATATAGTAAGCAAACAACTAACTAAATAGCTAACTAGTTAACCATAAACTCCTAGCTAACAAAATTACTAGATAACCATAGACAACTAGCTTGCAAGATTACTAAATTACTAGCTAACTAGTAACAACTGATTAAGCTTCCCTTTAAAACGATGATAATGGGCTAATAAGCTATTAGCCTCTGCAATTAACTCATCTACTTTGGCAAATAAGTCAACAATACGTTGCTGCTCTTCAAGACTACTATATGCTACTTTAAAATTCTCAAAAGTTGCTATGCGTAAAGAATCAACCGTATGTTTTACTGTGTGTTGCATGGCATGTTGCTTAAACTTGCTTTGGAAATAGTAGTACAAGTACATACCTGTAACTTGAGGAACAAAATTAAAAATGCGATATACCCGTTGATGACAATCGTATTTCCCATGATAGTAGTGATAAATCTCTCCTACCTTTCCATCACCTGGGACTAAGATTACTTCTTCATCGTACAGATATTTCTCACTGCGTAAAATATTTGCTGATCTAACGTATAAAGGATATTCACCTTGAGCACTTGCGTCTTGTTGATTACTTAAACCGTTAGCGATTTTAGCAATAGATTGCAAATCAGCAACTTGCCAACTTTGGCTAAAATCCCTAAACCTCAAGATGCTAAGATCTTGATTTTTAAGGCATATATATATATCAGATTTATTTTTCGCAATCTGTTCTGCGTGAGCTTTTACGACTTGATAGGCAGGACACAGCTTATCTAATAATACTTGTTTGAGTTTTTGATAGTGCTTGGTTAGTTGGGTTAAAGCTTGCAATTCTTGTTCGATACCTTGATAAAAGCGATCTAATAATTGTAGTTCGCGTTTGTCTGTCGGCAAATAAAACTCAATCTGCCGCATAGTATGATTCATGAGCTTAGGGATACTTGCTTGATTGATATAGCGACGAGTTTGTAGATTTAAGGCTTGGGCTACAACTTCGCAACTATATCCTTGATCACTCAAGAGTACACCACAGACATTGGTACAATAAAACTTACCAGCACGATAACTTACTTTGCCTGCATTACCATCGGTTGTCCAAGTAATAGCATCGGCAAATAAGTATTGATGGTAATAACCAACAATCCCATTCTTTTTTACTTGCGAAGAGTAAACTGGGTAAGGATTATCTGCGCTAGCTTTTGCACTAATATCCTTTACTGGCAAAATATAGCCACGAGCAAGAGTAAAAATTTTCTCCACTCTCACTTTACGCCATGGTTTATCACATTCAGAGAAGCTTAATTTTGGTCGGATTTGCATAAAATGTTGTAAAGCTACATAAGTTAGGTATAAGCACTACTAACCTAGATAGCTGCATTAAGTTGAGACATCATAAGATTTAGTGGCAATGGTTTTACGCATTTACTTTCCTAGCATTGCCACTAATAATTATTTTATTGTATAGCATTTCACATGCCAGAAACAACAAAAAATCCTTTAGCTGTACTAAAGGATCAAACAAAAAGGATTTAAAATAAAAATTAGTCACAAGACTGTAAAACTTTAGTAAAGTTTTTCAGGTGCTGCACCTAGTTCTTTAGCTAAGAACTTACGTACATTATGAGCTGCGTCCTCTTGGATTTCGACAATTTCGGCACCTGCGTAACGAGCAATTTGACGTAGATCAGCAGCAATCGCCGTATGATATGAACAACCTACTACCAAGAAGATATCTCCCATATTCATACTATCTACCCAATCATAAGCTTTCTCATAATTCGGAGCTGGATCTCCATAGAGAACTGGCTTATTTTGCAGTTGGTAAGCTTGATCCAGTTGTTCATCATCAGGTAAACCACCATGCAGCTCTAAAACTTTAGTTGAACCTGCTAAGGTGTGTAAACCGTCAATGTTCATGGTAATAATTGGGATACCATATTCTGCTAGCGCAATATGTGCATCATTAGGCTGCGCTTGTTGTACACAAGCTTTTAATTCACGAATGACAGCATTATATTCTTCAGGATGGGCTTTAGCATAAGAACGGTGTAGTTTTTCTCTTACTTCTGGACGTTCCATAAAAGTAGGGATATTTGATTGTTTACTTATGCCAGCACCGGTAAACGCTAATATTTTCATAAGATTGCGTTAAAAGTTTAGTTAAAAAAGTTATTGTTAAGTTATGAACGGAGTTATTGTTAAGCTACTACGAAGTTATCGTTAAATCAAGTGTTATATACACCTATTCTTCGTAACTTAATACGTAAAATTCTGGATGACAAGAGATATAAACCTAGTATGTATAAAGATGTAAAATTATTTTTCTTTTTTACATATCCTTTAATTTGCTTTTCTGCAAACTCGAGCTAGGTTTACTTCTTGCTTTATGGTATATTTTACTCCTCGGTACAAGAAATCTCTATCCTTTTAAGGTAGCTTTTACTTACTCTTGCTAATTCTCTGTTCTCTTGCAAAGTAAAATCAAACCTTAACTACTTAATTGATAGTTTTAATATTATTTCTTAGCAATAGTTAATTGCAAGCTACTTATAGGTGCTAAATGGTTAAAATTCTTGTCTAAAAATATAGAGAAATCTTAATAACCTAGTTCTGCAATAGCATATTTTTCACACTAGTTACTAAATATTTACGTGATTTAGTAAAAAAGCATAGCTAAATCCGCCAAAGCCCCACCTTAAACATGTGGTTTTTGCGTGAAAATATGAAAATCTTGCTATAATAGCTAATATTATTTTTTACCCGCCAGCTTTGTTTATAGCATGCGGCTAAGTTGATAATTTTTCGTTGAGATCTGTTTGGCTTCAAGGGTTATTCGAGGTACTACTAGGAACTATCTTTATAGTTGTCTATATAGTTATCTCTATAGTTGTCCTTATACTATCCACTGCTAATCTTAACCCTTAACTACTTAAAGTTATAACGAACTAACCATTTCTACTTCAAAAGTAAAAGTTGCAATTTTTATGACCCTGCAAAATCACAAATCAGCTGATTTTCTGGTCTTTTGTTGGTTAAATCATCTTTATACTATAGTTATAACTTGTTATTTCTTCCTATTTACCTCTTGCCGTAGGTTTTATCCCTACTTTTACGCTCAATTGTCTAATAAGCTCTTTTATGCTTATCTTCGTGAAAACAGACCAACCTCTAGTTTTCCTATTAACTCTGTATGAATATTGCTAAATACTTTTTGCTGATGGGTTGTTTGAGTTTAGGAGTAACTTACTCTCTAAGCTTATGCGCTGCACCAGCTAGTAAGTCGTCTGTAAAATCAACCGACCTTACAGGTTCGGTAGATAACGATTGCTATCAACCATATAATCAAATGGTAAATATCCAAGGTGGCAATTGGGAAAGAATTTTTAATAGTTGCTTAACTTACGCGAAAAAAGGGCAACCACGCGCTGAATTTATTACAGGGCTGTTATATGGCTATGGTTTTGGTACAGAACAAAACTTTATGCTTTCAGCTCACTGGTTAGAAAAAGCTTTACAACATGATTATCTTCCAGCTTCGTATTACCTTGGCATGCTCTATGTGGAAGGTAATGGAGTCGCGCAAGATTATGAAGTAGCGTTTAAATATTTTAGTGATTCTGCTAAGCAAGGTAGCCCAAACGATCAATATGCTCTATCGCAAATGTATGCTAATGATTTAGGAGTAAAACCTAATACCAATGAATACATTAAGTGGTTAGAAGCTGCAGCCAATAATAAACAAGAGAATGCAGTTTATGAATTAGGCATGCTCTATTACTCAGGTAAACTTGTACCGCAAAACTATCAAAAAGCTTACAATTTACTTACGATCTCGGCCGAGCATAAACACTACCCTGCAATTTTTGCTATTGGGATGATGCACTTACGTGGACAAGGTGTACCTTTAGATAAACGTAAGGCTGTAGAGTTAATTAATGACGCCGCTCGTCATAATTACAACTATGCTCAATACCAATTAGGCTACATGTACGAAAATGCCATTGCCGTAGGTAAAAATATTTCAGCTGCTAAACTCTGGTATAGCCTTGCATGTAACGATCATTTAGAGATTGCTTGTACGAGTTTCCAAGCTTTAGAATTACAAGCTGGTGCTAAAGCGAGTAAAACAGCTCCTAAGAAAACCGAGCAATCTACTAAAAAAACCAATAACAGCACTAATAACGAAACTTCTCCAGTAATTGTTCCGAAGAAATAATACTGATAGATAGCGTTATTAGCAACAAGTTATAGTGATTGAGATTGTTTACAGCTTGATTACTTATACTTGTTATTGTAATTAACTTTTTAAGTTTAAATGAGCCCGAAAGTACGCTTTCGGGCTCTTATTTTTATTACAAATATCTCGTTTTAGTTGTACTTCAGAGAAGTAGCTACGTTCTTGGTAGCTCCAATAAAGCTTACTTCTCGAATTAAGCTTTATTTACTCCACGCACATATGAAGGGATTGGTAGATCTACACCTTCTTCATCATGTAACACTTTAGCAGCGTGGAAGCACCAGTATGGATCGTTTAATAATGGACGTGCTAAATAAATAACTTCTGCGTGTTTTGCACGTAAGATATATTCAGCAAGGAAAGGTTCATTAATTAAACCTACCGCACCAACTCTAAATTGATCTGCTAATTGTGCTGAAATTAAAGCTTGATAACCTGGGAAGATTTTTGGTGGAACTTTTGTTACGCCACCTGATGAAATATCAAAGAATACTACACCATCTTCTTGTGCCCAAGCCATAATTTGACGGATATCGTCTAGGCTATTACCAGCTTCTTCAACTTCTGACGCTGAAAGACGTAAGTGAATATCAATATCGGCAGTTTCGCGAATTGCACGAATAATTTCACCTAAGAAATTGTAACGTTTTTCTAAAGAACCGCCGTAGTTATCAGTACGGAAATTAGTTAATGGACTAATAAATTGGTTGATTAAGTAACCATGAGCTGCATGGATTTCCACAAAATCAAAACCAGCTTGTACTGCACGATAAGCAGCTTGTCCAAAAGCTTTAACTAGATCTTTAATTTGTGCTTCAGTTAATGGCGTAGGTTCGATGTAGATCTCTTCGTCTTCATTGAATTTACCGTTTGCTGAGCTTGACCAAATAACATCACGACCATAAGCTTTACGACCAGCGTGTGCTAATTGAATCCCGATTTTAGTGCCATATGAGTGCACTTTATTTACTAGTTCAGCTAAAGGGGCAATTTGTGAATCGTCCCATAGACCTAAATCTTGACGACTAATCCCACCATCAGGAACTACTGCTGTAGCTTCCATAACGATAGCTCCTACACCACCAGCAGCACGAGTAACGTAGTGATCAAAACGACGAGAATCTAATAAACCTGTATCCGGTTCTGAATTATACATGCACATAGGTGACATGAATACACGGTTTTTAAATTCGTGGCGACCAATAACAACAGGTGAAAAAAGTAATGACTTTGACATATAAACTCCTTCTTGGATTACTTTTGCGAAATATTATACGCCGCTAATAATCCGACAGAGTAGAAAAAACTTTTTGAGCAAAAATTTAATTGCATGCCCAAATTCTTCTCTCTCACTCCCTCCCAACCGCTATGACAAAATAATGGCTAAATTTCGGAGCGATTACAACTTTAGATAGTTATTCTATTTGCAGAACAATAAACCGTACGTATGCAAAATTCCCACAACAGCATATAGGTGTATTACAAACTTATAATATATTGCAATATGGCATTAACAAATCGCTGTTTAGCAATTTAAAACGTAAAATCCGTTAGTTAGTTCTATCTTGCTGTTTTTCCGCTATAAAGTCATTGTAAATTCTTCTACTTCCGACATCATTACATACTCCCACTGAGAAATAATTTTTATTTTTAGTTACAGTTCAAACTAGTCATAGACCTATTTTTAAACTAACCTTAAGAACCTCTCCACTCTATTCTTCTGACTAGTCATAAGCATACTTCTCTGCCTATTCTTTAGACGTCATAAGTACATTCCTCAAATAACTCCCCTGGATACTCATAGACTAGTCACAAGTATATTACTCTAACTACTACTCTGCCCTGACAATTGCTCAAACTACTTAAGTCATGAGTTTATCCTACTAATTACTCCCCAGACTACTACCCAGACTTAATCTGCGGTAGCAAACAAAAAAACTCTTAGAAGCGTATTGCTACGTCTCTAAGAGTTCTTCTCATAGATATATTATTTGTTTGAAGTACCTGTAACAGATCCTGTAATAAGGTGTTAGCTAGTTAGCTATAAAGTTATAAGCAATATTCTTGCTTAACTATAGTCTTACTATAGCCTTACCATTGCATCAGATCTTGGTTATAACAATAAACTGCATTGAGTTTTTGTAAATCATTGTTATAACGCATTACGGTACTAATGTAATGATTTAAATGCACTAAAGTTGGAATTGCAAGACGTACTCGATCTGGCCAGATATTTAAGAAATGTACCAGATCCGCAGCTGTTGCTCCTACACGATCAAGAACTCCTGTTTGCACCGCACGCACAATAGCACTTTTACGCACTAAGTAGCAGGCTGAAGATAATGGTTTAAATTCAGCATACTCAATTAGTTGTGGTAAATCTGCTGATATCTGATAACGCCAGTTAGAAAGAGTAATTAACTTCGCATTATGCAATTCAAGAGGATAGATACTTTCAGATCTAAAACTTGGATGAATTAGATTAATCGCATCTATAGGTGCATTACTTGCTTGTTGCAGAATACGGTTAATACGTGCTTGCCATTGTTTACTTAGTACAATATCGTCTTCACAGATTAAAGCAAAGTCATTAACGTCAATGCTTGGATCATAAAGAACGCTTAATAATGCTTTACGATGAGCTAAGGCAGAACCTATTTCGTTAATATTGGCAAAACGGCTATTATGACGTAAGAATACATCTTGCGCAAAGTGTTCAGCAATATTATCGTCACTTAGGTGTCTTCCTTGAATACCATCGATCCGTTGTACTGAATGCACTAAAGATGGAGTAAATTGTTGTAACATGCCCTCCCAACGATCGAACTGACTATCTAAGTTAATTACTTTAACTTTAAGTTGACGAATCGTTTGTTGGGTATTACGGTTACTAGTTACCACACCAACATCAACTGCTTGTTGTTCTAACCGCGGGTAAGCGGCAAAGACAGCCGAGCGCACTAAAGCATCTAATTGTTGCATATCTTGTTGTTCAACTTGCGCCACACTTAGATTATGTGCTTTAGCTAGTTCTTGATCTTGTTGCTGTAAGTATTGAGCATAATCTACTGATGGACAATACTTAGTACCAAAATCAATATTCGAACGTACAACATTAGCTTTACGACGATTAATCGTAATATTACCAGCAGTATAAAGCTTACGGAATGCTAAACGTGCTGCACTTTCATGTAATGACGTATGCGTAAACGACGGTCTAACACGTTCGAGCAGTTCGTTTTCGAACTCTGGATTAAGTTGTAAACCAGTTACTGAATTCGCAGTAATATCTTGGTGCGCCATGCGGCTAGCCATTTTACTTACTTCATCACTTGCACCAGTTTGTACAGCTTGCGCTAGTTCGTCTTGCGCTTGTGAAGTAGGAGCTGTGGCTTGCGAGCTCGTATTAACTGCTACACGATCCTCTTCATCATCGCCAAATAAACCAAACTTCCACCAAGAACCTTTAGATTTTTTCGCATTAGCTTGAATGGTTGCTTTAGCTTTGTCTTCTTGTAGCTTGGTTTGACTGATGTTAAAGCCAGCATCTGTTTGATCTTTAGTGCTATCTGCTTGTGGTGTATAGCTATTAAACGCTGCCGTTTTAAATGCCATAGCTCTAAAGTCTTCGGCAGTGAAATCAGCAATCGATTTCTCTTGTTGCAGCACTGCTACTTTAGAAGAATTAGCAACTTGATCACCTGCTACTTGCGCTTTACCATTGGCACTTACTTGCGCATTAGCTGCTGATAGTTCATGCACTTGCTTGTGTTGTTCATGCTGCGAAGCATAGTTTTGACGAGTTGTGATTTCAACTTGATCGTGCGCTTTTTGTTGCTGACTATAGGCTTGCGCAATATGCTCTACATAGCTATCTTGTGAGTAACCCAAACCAGAGATACTTTGCAGAGCAAAGGTTTTCTCTTGTCCAGCCCAAGAAAGTAAATGTGCCATACTTGGCGTTTGATATTGCTGATCAAAAACTTGTACTCGTTCAGCAATTTTATCAAGTGGTAAAGTTTTTACTGGACTTTGGGCTACAAAACCAATACGTTGGTTTGGAGCAACCAATTGTAAAAGCTTACCTATATGCCAATCAGGCTCTTGCCATATAGCTGCAGCTTGACGAA
This sequence comes from Psittacicella hinzii, assembly GCF_003585935.1. Classification (GTDB taxonomy): domain Bacteria; phylum Pseudomonadota; class Gammaproteobacteria; order Enterobacterales; family Psittacicellaceae; genus Psittacicella; species Psittacicella hinzii. Next base: position 15,020 of record NZ_NRJG01000068.1, on the reverse strand, counting down.
TAAGGGCTTTACTAATTACCCAAGTGGTTGGAATTTGACTAAAGGCTAAAGTATCAGCACCATTTTGTAACATGAGCGTACGCGGTTGCGGAATAGTAGCTACTGTATCAAGGAAAATCACTTCATCGCGTTTAACTTGATGTTGTTGATAGAAAGCAAACACTTTATGTAGTAAGGTACGATTTTGTTGCTGTAAAGCTGGTAGCTTATACATAAAGTAATTAGCTAATAACTCACTTACAACGCGCGCAGGTCTAAAGCCAGTTGGATATAGTGGACGACTCGACCAATGTACTAATGATTGCTGACATGCAAGGAGATATTGGAACTCACGATTTAGAGCCGAAAGGGTAGTTTGGGTATGGGTTTCCAAACGTTTAACATTGGCTAAATATAGTGGGTATGGATCTTCTTGCATTGGTGCAAGCATAAAGGCTTCGTATGGACGGGTTAAGCCAGCAATTACATTAAAACGACTATAACCGTCAAAGGTAAACTCATCACCTCGTAATTGATGTTGCTCCATTAAGCTGATTAGACGTTGATCTATTTGCTCGGTTGATAAACCAAAACTACGGGCAAAAAGATTACGGGTCACTAAAGCTTGTAAGAACATTACTTGGTTAGTGTAAAGTAAAGCATAGTCTAACCAAGCATCCATATGGTCGTATTCGATATTCTCTTCAATAATTGCACCACTTTCATGATCAGTGCCAATTGGCAAATATGGACGGATCATGTAGCGAGCTTGTGCTTGATAAAGCAATTGTAAGGCATAGAACTGATCCGGAGCTAAGTAGCACATACGCTGCCCAGCTGCGACTACCCGCATACCTTGGGCTTTAGCTTGTTCGCGCATTAAGCCAATTGGATCATTTTCATAACCGTTATTTAGTGGAGCTTTGATTAGAATATACGGATATGGCCCGTATTTACGTTTTGAGGTTTCAAAAATTTGCGATAAGTAAGCTTCAACCTTAGCTGCAGCAGGGGTAACAAAATGTTTCATCCCTAATTGCGCAGCTAGATCAGCAAGATCGGTAGTGGTTAACGCTTTAAAATCTTCTTCGTTGAGGTTAACCGTAGAAGTTTGATTACCGTGCGTAATAATTTGCGCTTTTTGTTTTGCCAGATATGCCGAAACAATTAATTGCTGTTGCTCTTGTTTTAGCTCTTGCCATAAAGCATCTGGAACAAAGGCAAATTGCTCAAACTGAATTACCGTTGAACCACCAGCAGCTTTTTGTGCCATTAAGAAGTGCTGTAATTGCTCTTTTTCAATAATACTTAAAGCTGATGTTTGGTTGATTAAGCGAATCACTGCCGCAGCAGGCTGTCCATCAAAACCAACAGGAATTTGATACTCTTGTTGCGTATAAGCTCTGGTTAAGCTAAAAGCATGATACCAACTTGGTAAACTAAAAAATTGCTCGCTGGCTGTTTGGGGATAAGCTAAACGCTGTTTATGCCAAGAAAGAACATAAGACTTATTAACTAGCTTAAATAAAGCATTGTTCGAGTAACCATCAGCCAGAATTAAAGGTACGTTTGATTCGATGCCTGAAATACGTTTAGTTGCAGAAAAAGGCTTAGCATGAGCTTCTAAAACCGTACCTAAGAATGCCATTTTAGCCGCATGGTTTTCTACTTCGGTTTTTGGTTGGTTAGCTTGTTTTTTCGCTTTAGCTTGGGCATCGGCTTGTTTAACTAGATCTAAAAGAGAAACTTCTTTTTGTCCGTTTTGAGCTTTAGCACTCGAATTTAAATTCGAAGATTGTTCACTAGAAGCAGCAGAATTATTAGTAGCTTTATTCTTAGCATCATAAGCAAGACCATTAGCACCTAAAGCAGAATTTGAGACTTCTTGACTAATAATTCTTGTCCCTGCATTACCGTAACGTTCAAGAGCAAGGTCAATTTTTGCTGACAGACTGGTTGTATCTTTAACTGCAGCTTGTGCTTGTAATTGGCGACGATGTTTACGTGATAAACGCATTTCATGTTCACCCGTAGCAATAGCCGTAGTAGCAAAGCCTGATACTTTACCTGCTTGTTGCTTAACTTGTTCTGTTACTTTTAATGGGGTTCTAAATGCTGGTTCAGCTTGCCCTTTAGTTAAGAACTTGTTGATCGTTTGGAAGAACTCATTTGGTAAATTCTGGTGCGTGTTGGTTATCAGAATATAGTCTTCTTCACGTACTGACGGATTAGCCAGAACTTTTTTGAATATTTCTTTGGTCGTAAAAGTTAGTTCAACGGTTTCAGGACTTAAATCACGATAAATCTCTTCAAAGTTTTCTTCACGGTACTCTAGGTTGTAATCTTTTAAATTGGCAATAGGCTTAAAGATCCAATTAATATTAGGCGTACGTGTTAAAAACTCTTTCATGGCTGTAGTTTGTGTCGGCTGATAGATCGACACATACATAGCCGGAGTTTTATTGTAAATAAAGATTTGTTGCGAATAATTCAGTAAGGGACGATTAAAACCCCATACGTTTTTATTGATAACTGCAACTAGAGGGAAAGATGAAGAGTAAACTTGCATCAAGCCCCAATTTAAATCATCTTTAAGTTTTTGCCAGCCAGCTAGGAAAGGCGTATGTGCATTTAAAGTGGCGGCAAAAAGTTCTCCTTTTTGCTCACCATGAGCTTGGGCAAAACGCAGCGCTTTTTCCACATTAATCATGCGACGCTGTTCAGGAGTTTTTTCTAAAAACTGTTCAATTTTTGCAGGATCATATTCTGCAGCTTTAGTTGCTCCTAAACTTTGTCCTAAAGTGGTAAGAGCACTTAAGTTTAGTAAGTAACCAGAGGTACAACGTCCGGCAGTTTCTCCGGTTGTCAGTTTACTTTGCAGCAAAATAAAGTTCGAGCCTAAGTGATGATAGTCTTGAACAATCATTTGCTGCCATTGTTGGTACATCTCAGCACTATAGGTTTGCGCATTTCTAAAATCACGGCGCTCAAAACTAAACATTACTTGCTGTTCAGGGTTAATGCCTAACTCACGTTGTACATATTCAGGGCTCATAAAAGAGCGACTATCTTGTCCGCGATAGCCTAAACAAAGCACTCCAAAGTCTTGATTGGTTTGTTGCGCCCAGTTAATAGTGGCATCTAGTTTTACGCGCCAATCATTAGCTAAACTAGCTGTAGGCTCAATAATAATGGCATGCTCATACAGCTCAGCTTGACTATAAGCCAGTAACTGCATGTTTAAATGCGTAATGCGATAGAGACCATCTAAAGCCGCAATAGTTTTTGCGCGCTCTAAAGGCACTTGCGCTTGTAAATAGTCTTCGAGCTCTTGACGCACATTTACTGAGAGTAAATTCAGAATGGCCGGATGTACAGCCGCATTACGATCAAACTTATCAAAACCAAAAATCTGATTTAGGATCGTAAGTGCCATTTTTGGCGTACTTAAGATACGCTGAAACACAGGTAGTTTACGTAAATCTACTACCTGTAAATGATATAAATCGGGATTAGTTAACGCTTGAATTGGCGTTGCAGCATCAGCGAGATAATCCGCAAAGTTTTCGCGTAAAGCGTCGATTTGGAAAATCTCGGCCGGAGATTTACCTACTAAAGCTTCGAACTCTTTACTTGTGAGATAAGCTTCTTGATCTGGCGGAGCATAAGCTAACTCACTTAAATCTTGGTGCGAATTTAAACGCGTATACCGCGTTTTATTGTCAATGTTTTTCTGCGCGGCAATTAAAAAAGAAATAATCTGACTAAAGCCAACAAAACTTAATTGTAGACTTTGATTAAGGTATGGGTATTCCATAACACTACGTAATACTAATTGCTAATAAAACTGTAAGTTGATTAGACAGAGCTAACTAAATTAGCTAAGGCTCATCTTGGGTATTCTTGGTTTGGTCTTCCAAGAAATAAAAACCCTTTTTCTTCTATTTCTATTATAGCCAAATTCAGCTTTAGCGCAGGAGTAGGCGCAATATTTAGTCTTGTTAAGTCCCTAAAAGTTAAATTTCTCTTCATTCTGACAGTTAAAGCGAAAGGGCTAAAAATCAAAACGATTTTTAGCCCTTTGGCAACAAGAATTTAGTCTTAATCTTTTTGCAATAAACAATCTTTTAGCAATAAACTTAAGAAGAAAAAGAAAAAAGTTTGCTTCAATTAGAGACAGCACTATCTAATCTTGTAGTTCAATAAACTCAGGGATTTGATAATCAACTGTAAAATCAGGTAAACAATTAAATACTAAATCTTCGTTCGTACGCGGATGTTTAAAGCCTAAATGTCCTGCATGTAGACACAAACGAAAATAACTCGCCGTGTTATACCAAGGATCGTAAAACTTATCCCCAACAATCGGATGTCCTAGTGCTTGCATATGCACTCGTAACTGGTGCGAACGACCTGTATGCGGCGTTAGTTGGACTAGGGTTACCTGTTGACTATAGTCACGTTCGAGTACTTGGCACTCAGTTAGTGAGTATTTGCCTGTAGAGCCATAATCTACACGTTGACGCGGACGTAATGGCCAGTCACAACCTAAAGGTAGTTCAATGAACTGATGATCTTTTGCTACTATGCCTCTCACAACTGCGTAGTAGGTTTTAGAGGTTTGACGCTCACGGAATTGTTTTTTTAATTCAGCGTCGGCAAGTTTGGATACGGCAAGGACGATAATACCCGAAGTCGCCATGTCTAAACGATGTACTGCTTCCACAAAATCATGATCTTTAGCAATACGCGTAGTTACTGCATCTTGGAGGCGAGGATCAACTCCAGGTACAGAGAGTAAACCATAAGGCTTATTTACCACTACAATGTCTTGGTCGGCATATAAGATTTCTAACGGAACATGTGCAGTGTTATATGTTTCTAAACTCATATAAGTATCTAAAATTCAGTATAATATGCAAAGAAAAAACAGCTTTGCTCCTCAAATTAGCAGCAGTTGAAGTTAGGATTTTTATTATGACTTTACTGCAGTTTACCTTAGGTAGCAGTTTACCTTAGGCTGCAGTTTGCCTTATGATGCATTTTGTCTTATGTTTTATATCTAGATAAACCTAAGCTGCAGACAACCCTAAACTTGAGAAAAATTTGTCTTATTATAGCACTGCTTAGCAAGTAGACCGCAAAGCCAACCTTAACACAAACAATAAGAAACCTTTTCCCGTTTTTTTTATATGGAATTTTGGTATAAACCTAAATTAACCTTCAAAGCAGCCTTGCTTTATCCTCTTAGTCGCCTCTATCGACGTCTTGCTTATCGTAAATACCAAAAAGACCTCGCACAAGCAAGCAAACCAAATTCTCTAGCTGCGCAAATTCATACTCCAGTAATTGTAGTCGGTAATATTACCGTCGGCGGTACAGGTAAAACCCCCATGGTGCGCTTTTTATTCCGTTACTTACATGTAATGGGATTTAAGGTCGGAGTTATTAGCCGTGGCTACGGTGGTAACTATGAAGGTGTACATGTAGTAACCTCTCAAGATAGTGCGCAAGTGGTTGGCGATGAGATTATGATGCAATATGCTTATTGTCAGCGCCAAGGACTAGATAATATTGAATTTATTGTCTGCAAAGAAAGAGTACAAGCCGCTTTAAAAGCTCAAGAACTAGGTTGTAACTTTATTATTGCCGATGATGGTCTGCAACATTATCAGTTACCTCGTCATCTTGAGATTGCTGTAGTTGGTCCACAAGGTTTAGGTAATAAATTATTTATTCCAGCCGGACCATTACGTGAAGATGCCAAACGTTTACGCAGCGTTGACTATATAGTTAACAACTCGAACGATCCTAATTATGGCTCGTATAAAATGGAGCAACAATATCTAGGCTTTATGCCAATTAAAGATCTTCTTACTCCCGTGGCTGCAGCAAGTAATCTAAGCCAAGTGATTATGCAATGGACGGACTTTTTACAACAGCATTGTCCGGCTGATCTTGTAAGATGGCAAGAATACTTAAAACGTCATCCAGCATTTTTAGAGAACTTAGTTTTACGTTATCAGAATGCTACGCTCGAAGCACGTCAAGAATACTTACAAGCTGAATTTAATCATCCTGAAGAAGTTCTAAATTCTACAACAGCAGGAGATATTGCTCAGCGTACTCCATCATTAGCTTCAACCATAAGTAGTGCAGATCACGCTAATAATAACGATGATATTCTAGCTGCTCATGTAGTGGCAGCTAATACTGCAAATACAGATAATACTGCAAGTGCAGAAATTAACGCAAACTCTACAAACCAAGTAAACTCTCTACATAATAATAGTGGTAGTAGTGGAGGTGCGACTAAAACTTCTCGCACTAAAGATTTAAGTGCCGTGGTAGCTTTTAGCGAAGATGATGAAGATCCTACTCTAGAGCTTGAACCAGCTACAGATTATGATCGCATTATCGAGAAAACCTCTGCTCCTGTAACTAATACTTCTTTACCTCTTGATGAAAAGAATTTAGATCCAGACGATCCTCTGCTTTTAAGTAAGATCGAAGAGCATGTACATTTACTTAGTCCCGAAGAGCTTGCAAGATTTTCTCAATCTTTAGGAAAAAAAACTTCTCATGCTACGGTAGGTGTTGAGGTTGCAGAGCATACTCCAATGTTCTTTAACCAACAGCAAGAAAGCGCAACAGTAAATACAAATACTGTAACTTCTGATCTAACTACTACTCATACGCAAACTAAGATCCAAACTAACAACGTTGCAACTACCCAAAGCACTACACAAGTAAACGGATCTACAGCTGCACAAAGCACTGCACAAGGCAATGAGTTAGCTACACATAATGTAAATACAGCAACGCCAGAACTAGCTTCAAAGCAGCCTATACATTTTGCTACTGCCGAAGAGTTCTTAGAGTATATTGATCAACAATTAGATCCTCATACTTTATCCTACAAGTATCTCTTAGCTAAAGCGCAAGCTCTTATTACCCAACATCACATTCTGGTTGAATGTATGTTAGCTACTTTCCCGCAAGTAATTGCTTTATGTGCTATAGGTTATCCCCAAGGCTTTAAACAAACCCTTGAAAGTATGGGCTTTAAAGTAGTTGAACTCTTTAGTTTTCCAGATCATTATCAATTTAAACAAGAAGACATTGATAATATCTACGCAGAACACCCAGAATATAAACAATACCCTTTAATGGTAACAGAAAAAGATGCCATTAAAATGCAAGAACTTGATCTTCCGGCACTTAGTTTCTATATCGAGCGTGAAGGCTACTTTGCCCAACATTCTCGCTGGTTAGAACGCCTGAAAAATCATCTTATCGAAATTTACACCAATGGAGTAGGTAACGCATGAGTCAAGAACTTTTAACTGGTACTCCGCTTACTGGACTAGTATGTCCAGTAACTAAACAACCACTGTATCAATTAGACGCTACGCACGTAACTACTGCTGACCGTCAGCACGTATATGAAATTGATAACGGTATTTTCCGCTTAAAAGCTACAGAACACAAATATAAAATTGTAATCCCAGCTCGTTTTGCTTCAACGCGTTTACCTGGTAAACCGCTATTAAATCTTGACGACTGGAATTTAATTAATACAGTAGTTTACTCAGCTTTACAAACAGGTATAGATGTAATCGTTGCAACAGATCACGAGCCGATTAAAGAATCGGTACTAGCTTTTGCGCAAGAGCAAAAGGTTACCGAGCGCGTACAAGTGGTAATGACTGACAGTGATTTAGTTAATGGTACTGAACGCATTGCTCAAGCAATTGATAAACTAGGCTTAAGTGACGAAGAGATCATTGTTAATGTGCAAGGTGATGAACCTTTCTTTAATCCACAAGTAATCAATGATTTAGTAGCGTACTTTGTGGCAAGCGAAAGCCGTAATCCAAAAATTAAAATGGCTACGATCGGGCAACCACAACCATATAGCGAGAAAATTGCGTCACCGAATGCGATAAAAGTAGTAACCGATAACTATGGTCTAGCACTCTACTTCTCACGTAGTTTATTGCCATACCCACGTGAAGTTGCTCCAGAGCAAATGACTTACATTAAACACGCAGGGGTTTATTGTTATCGTGCTAAATTTATTCGTGAGTACAAAAACTTACCAATGACTCCTTTAGCACATGTAGAGTCACTAGAACAACTCAAAGTTCTAGAAAACGGCTACCAAATTGCTCTTATGCTCATTGCTGGTCGTGGCTTTGTGGGAGTGGACACAGCTGAAGAACTTGCACAAGCGCAAGCGTTAAAAGCAGACTACTGGAACAATCATGCTCCAGCTGGCACTAATGCGAAAAACCTCGATCAAGAATCATATAAACGTTTCTTAGCGAGCTTTGGACAAAAATATAGTGCTTAAGACTTGTGCTTAGGCTTGAGCTTAGACTTAAGATTAAGCATTTACATAAGCGAGAGGTAACTCTCGCTTTTGTTGTATAGCTATTTTTAGCACTAGTCTGCAAAACCTGAGAAAAAAGAGTACAATATAAGGGATTTTATCCTCTCCCCTTCAACTCTAATCGGAGATAATATGATAGTTTTAGTTACAGGAGCAACTGCTGGTTTTGGGAAAGCAATTGCTCTACGTTTACTTAAAGAAGGTCATCGAGTAATTGGTACAGGTCGTCGTCCAGAAAAACTAGCAGATCTTGCTGCAGCATATCCTGATACTTTTACTCCGCTTGCTTTTGATATTCAAGATTTAGCAGCGATGAAAGCAGCTCTTGCTAGCTTGCCTGCTGACTTACAAAACATTGACGTTTTAGTGAACAATGCCGGTCTAGCTAAAGGCTTAGATCCAGCTTATAAAGCAGATCTTGATAACTGGGCACAAATGATTAATACCAATGTGGTAGGTTTAACTAATCTTACAGCTTTAGTTTTACCACAAATGGTAAAACGTCATACCGGTTATATTATTAACTTTGGTTCAATTGCTGGTACTTATGCATATCCAGGCGGTAACGTCTACGGCGCTACAAAAGCTTACATTCGTCAATTTAGCTTTAACCTGCGTGCTGATTTAGTAGGTACAGGAGTACGAGTGACTAATATTGAACCAGGTTTATGTGGTGGTACAGAGTTCTCAGAAGTGCGCTTTAATGGAGATACCCAAAAAGCTGCAGCCGTATACGAGAACATTGATTATGTAACTTCAGAAGATATCGCTGATATTGTTAGCTACTTAATCAACACGCCAAAACACGTAAACATCAACTCATTAGAAGTTATGCATACAGCACAAAGCTTCAACCCATTACGTGTTGATAAAAAAGACTTCCGCGTAGAACTCGAAGATTAATTTTTCTTTTTTAAGCCTTTTAGTTACACTAAAAGGCTTTACTTATGAGCTAGTACTTTACTCATGAGGTAGAGCTTTACCTATGAGTTAGTGCTTTTCTTATAAGATAGTGCTTTACTTATGAAGTGTGCCTTACTGATAAGGTAGTACTTTCCTTGCTAGTCAGTGTTCTTATCTGCATTATAGTAATGAGCCGTTACCCCAAAATTATTCATGCTACAAAGGAGAAATCTACTCCTAAAAGCAATTAATTATCCGCATAATTCTCTATTTTCTCCTTGCCCTTGTGCTATAATTATTTACCTGTATACTACATACCGATTAATCTATTTCCTAGTCGCAAAAGAGTACTCTCTGGTAAGCCAAGTGAGCTACCCGGCTAGTCTTACTTTGATTTATTATGAAACAGAGTTTAGTTGAAAAACTACAAGTCCTGGTAGATCGTTACGAAGAGTTACAACACTTACTCGGAGACGCCGAAATTATTAGCGATCAGGACAAATTCCGTGCGTATTCAAAAGAATACTCAAGCTTAGAACCAGTAGTAAAAGATTTTACGCACTGGCAACAATTAAAAAATGATATCGAAGGGGCTAAAGAACTGTTAGAAGATCCAGATATGGCTGAACTAGCAGAAATGGAATTAGCACAAAATGAAGAAGAACTAGCTAAAGTTGAAGATGCTTTACAGTTACACCTAATTCCTAAAGACCCGAATGACGAATACAACGTATTCCTTGAAATCCGTGCCGGTACGGGCGGTGATGAAGCTGGTATTTTCTGTGGAGACCTTTTCCGTATGTACTCACGTTACTGTGAGCGTAAAGGTTGGCGCTACGAAGTAATCTCTTCTTCAGATTCTGAACAAGGTGGTTACAAAGAAATCGTGCTGCACATTTCTGGTGATATGGTGTATTCGAATCTAAAATTCGAATCAGGCGGTCACCGTGTACAACGTGTGCCAAAAACTGAATCACAAGGTCGTATTCACACTTCAGCATGTACTGTAGCTGTACTTGTTGAATTACCTGAAGCTGAAATGCCAGAAATCAACCCTGCAGATTTACGTATTGATACTTTCCGTGCATCAGGTGCTGGTGGTCAGCACATTAACAAAACGGACTCGGCTGTACGTATTACGCACATTCCAACAGGAATTGTAGTTGAGTGTCAAGATGAACGTTCACAACACAAAAACAAAGCTAAAGCTTTAAGTGTGTTAGCGTCACGTATCCAACAAGGCATTATCGACCAACGTAACCAAGAAGTATCTGAAACACGTCGTAACCTTTTAGGTTCTGGTGACCGTTCTGACAAAGTTAGAACCTACAACTACCCACAATCACGTGTAACAGATCACCGTATTAACTTAACTCTTTACCGTCTAGATGACATTATGGACGGTAACTTAGATCCGCTAATTCAACCTATTGTTCAAGAATTCCAAGCAGATCAATTAAAAGAAATGATCGGTAGTGAAACTCTATAAGGCGTCTGACTCTAAACTTGTTTAGAGTCTGCAATTATGGTTTTACTAATTATTAACCGGCATTTGCCACAACCTATACTTCACATAACATGAAAAGAATTTTATTATTAGGTGCACCTGGTGCAGGTAAAGGTACGCAAGCACAAACTATCATGCAAATGTTAAACATCCCACAAATTTCAACTGGGGATTTATTACGTGCAGAAGTTAAATCTGGTTCTGAATTAGGTCAGCAACTAGCAAGCATTTTACAAACAGGTCAATTAGTATCTGATGATATTGTAACTCGTTTAGTAAAAGAAAAAGCTGCTAAACCAGAATGTGCTGAAGGTTACTTATTAGATGGTTTCCCACGTAACTTAGCGCAAGCACAATTATTAGAACAAGCTAACTTAGGTTTAGATTTAGTAATTGAGTTTGACGTTCCAGACGAAGTAATCGTAGAACGTATTACTGGTCGTCGTAGCCACCCTGCTTCAGGTCGTGTTTACCACGTTAAATTTAATCCACCTAAAGTAGAAGGTAAAGATGATGTTACTGGTGAAGACTTAGTAACTCGTGCTGATGATACTCCAGAAGTTGTTGTAAACCGTTTAGAGGTTTACCACAACCAAACTAAACCTTTAGTAGATTACTACCGTGATCTAGCTAAACAAGGTAAAGTTAAATTCTTAAAAATCAACGGTAACCAAGATATTGAAACTGTATCTAAAGCGTTACGCGAAGAATTAAGAACTATGTTTAACTAAGATGTTTAGAGGTTTAATCCCCCGCATTGCGGGGGATTTCCTTTTACTTATGCAGGCTCTAAGCAAATCTTAAATACCATCCGTTTATGGTCTACGACTTTACCTGCATAAACCTCATAAATACACAATCTAAGTAGTTATAGTTAAGCTACAAATGCTTAAGGTTGTTAGTGTCTAATAGTATTAGTTATGACTGAAACTACAAATTTTTGTTCTTGGCTTAAACATCCTCTCGATCATGCATACCATGATCAAGAATGGGGAGTACCTATTACGGATAATCACCAGCTATTTGCTTTACTCATGCTTGAATGTCAACAAGCAGGTCTAAGTTGGTCGGTTGTCCTGCAAAAGCGCCAAGCACTCTATCAGGCTTTTGCTAATTTTGTTCCGAGCGAACTAGCGCAGTTTACTAATTATCAGCTTGATATGCTTTGCCAAGAACCCGCAATTGTTCGCCATAAATTAAAAATTTATGCCATGCGTCACAATGCACAAATGTTTTTAAAAATACAAGCTCAAGGAATCGACTTTGCGCACTGGTTATGGTTGCATGTGGATTTCCAAATGCAGATCCCAGATCCCGACAAAATTCAAGAAACCTATAAGCAGGTGTACGAACCTCTAGCAGAGAAAATCAGTAAGCAACTACGTGCTTGGGGATTTAAATATGTTGGACCAACTACGATTTTAGCCTATATGCAGGCCATTGGGATGATTAATCCCCATGATCCAAGTTGTCCGCAGTATGCCAAATTAGTAAAAACTTATGGTAAGAAAAAACTGTTCTAGTTTTTTCTCTTCTGGTTTAAAATCCAAAAAGCAGCTATCACTAGCTGCTTTTGGCTTATATATACACGTTAGCTTTTAGTTACTCCTAACCTCAAGTAGAACTTAGTTTGTCACTAAAACAACGCATGAATGTAAGAAGGATTTAGAGGTTAAATTTTTAAGAACGAGCCTTAAAGTTATTTAACTTTATCTTTACCATACACTTGATCTGCAAAGTATGAGTAGATTACTGCACTTAAGAACCATACAGCAACTTGAATAGGAATTGCTAGTAATACTACTGCAATTACTCCTAATACACTTGTAGGATCAATAAGTAAAAACGAAATAAAGAGACTAAATAATGCACTAAAACTTAAGAAAATCATAGTCTCCTCCTTATGAGGGGGTGGTAAAAAATAAGTGGTTAAAAGTATCTCTGTTATCTTACATCTATAGAATAATCTATTTTAAAGCGCTTGTAAAAACATATTTGCGGATTTGCCAACTACGTCACACTTTTTTAAATTTTATGCAGATTGTAATTAATTATTAACAACTTAATGTATAACATAATCTTGTAAACCACCCAGATTTACCATCATATTTCAGATAATCACATTTGCTTCAGCTAATCCTACAAACCTTACCTAAACTAGATCTCTGAAATAATACATTACACCAGAGCTAAAAAATGAACTGCCATGAGCTGTACACCAAAATCAAATCTAACTTTTACTTCAAACTACCCACCAGAATATAGCTCACGCACAGAGCTCACGCTGCATAACCCACTCAACATAACTTTATCAACTGAGCTGTACCACAAGCACCGCACAACAAATCTCACAATACAAAATCTTCCACGAATACCAAACTTATTACCAGTAAAAATCTACCTCCAATAAAAAAAGTGCACTCAAGAGTACACTTTTAATTTCGGAGATAGAATGTAAATCCACAATTATAAGGAGATTCAATTTTAGGAAAACACCTAAAAGAATTAGAGAGAATTACAGACAAAGTAATTATGGGGCTTAAGTTTTTGGGTACTTGAAATCTTTTCTAGAGTATTAGATCTCTCGAAGAAACTTTCTACCAATCCATTCCGGTATTGGAAAAGTCTTAGTTAAAACACAAAGCAAACTAAGGAAGATCTCTTTACACCAAATCCAAGTATTATTCAGCGTGAGTTACACCATATTTAGCTTTTAATTGCTCAATAAAGCCTGAGCTTTTAGCTTCGGCAAGAGCGGCATTAATTTTAGCTAATAGATCTTTATTTTTTGGGTGTACGGCAATAGCTAAACCTTGACCTAAAATTGGATCAACTACAGCTTCACCATATACTTTATAGTTTTTGTCGTTCTCTGCATATTTAGCAACAACTGCTGCATCTGCAAATAAAGCATTAATTCTGCCTGCTTTTAAATCTAATAAAGCCGTGTCATACGTATCGTAAGTTACGGTTTTAGCTTTAGTTTTTTCACTTAGATATTTACCAGCTAAAGTACCGTTTTGATAACCTACAGCTTTAAGATCATTTACTGAAGCATAGTTGTTATTGGTTAAAGTTAAGTAGCTATAGCCAGCACCAGGTAAGTATTCTTGGCTAAATGCTACTTGTTTTGCGCGTTCTGGTGTTACGGTAATTGCGGCAATCGCAATATCAACTTTCTTAAATTTTAAGTTAGGAATTAGCGCGTCAAAGCCTTGGTTTTCAACTTTACATTTAATTCCAGCATGTTTACATACGTAGTTAATTAAATCAATATCAAAACCTACAATATGACCTTTACTATCTAAGTATTCATACGGAGCGTAACCAGCTTCGGTAGCTACCACGTAAGTTTTATCACCATTAGCAAAAGCATTAGTAGTTAAAGTTGAAAGTGCAGTCACAGCTGCTAAAGCATAAACAGAAAATTTGTTAGTCATAATAAAATCCTAGTATCAGGCAGGCAGCAAGTTCTTCATGCCCCTGCGTCTATTATTAATTCGTAGGTGGGATATAAAATCTGTATTTAATCAATCGTAAAAATATAGGTCGGCGTTTCCACCTAAAAACCAAACCTCTAAACATTACTTTAGAGGTGCATCAGGTAAGCATTCTTTTAACTTCCTTGCCTGATATGTTTATATCTTACTACTTTTTTATCTCAATGTAAAATAGGGCAAAAATGCGAAAAACTTGGAATATTTGCAGCCTTTGCTGCAATTTTTGCAAGTTGCAAATTTTATATATGTTAAAACTCCTGATAATTTCAGGAGTTAGAAGAATTATCTTTTGTTAAATTTGCAAGATTTTCTTACAAAGAAATTTTTAACTTTTTATTTAAGTTATTGAAAATCAAGACCAAATAATTTATAAAATTTTCATACATTTTTGCAAAAAGAGAGGCTTTTATTTCTTTGCATACTCCAGTAAAATTTTGAGCATAAAAAAGCAGGAGAAAACATTATTCTCTCCTGTAGTAAGTACATAATCACTTTATGCTGTTCAAACTTACATAAAGCTTTATCTAATTGTAACAGTATTTTTATGTAGCTACAAATTTACTCAACTAAAATCCTAAAAATATATGCAAAAGTGTGATCCAGATCACACTATTTTTATTTGAGTTGTATTTTAGCCTAATTTCCCGAAAATTTAAAGTCTTCAATAATCAATAATTTAGATTAAAATATTGAAAAATATGAAAAAATCAAGCTTAAAAAGCTTGATTTTTTCTGC
>NZ_NRJG01000067.1 GCF_003585935.1 Psittacicella hinzii | reverse complement strand
AGATAATAATTATCAGATGACAAGTATATTATACTCTATTTACCTTAGATCTCTAGCTAATTTTACAAATGTTTAATCCCTCGAGCAAGCTCGAGGGATTAAACATTTACTGCTAGTTTCTAGCGGTTTATTGGTAGTTTATTAATTGTTTATTGCTTATATTTTAAGAAATAAATTAAACTTAACCTTTTAGAGATTATTTTAGGACTTGCTTAACGACTATTACGACTTACGTGATTAAGTTCGTAAATACGATGCCAATCAATAATCGCTAAATTCTGTTCACGTAAATATGCAATTAACTCATCAATTTGAGCAGCGCAACTTACTAAACATTCGAGTTTAATATAAGCAATATTAGCATGTTGATTAACCCCAGTAATTGCACGTAAGAGTTGTGAATTACGTTGATTAATTAACTGTCCTACTTGTTCAGAAATAGTTTCAGGTACAGCAACTTGACTTACATCAATTTGCAATTGTAACTGTACTACTGAATTAGCATACTCTTCCATTCCCCATTTAATGCGGCAATGTTGATATGGAGTTAAGCGTTGCTGTTTTACGTACGGAGTTGAACTATGATGTACTAATAAACCATGACCGTAATTCGAAGTTAGGATAATCTCATCGTTTGGAGTGATATATGCATGTTCAGCAATTTCTACTTGATGATTTACAGCTAATAAATCTTTAAAGGTTAAATCGCTATAAAGTGTGCCAGCTTGTAACTCTTGTAGGATATTATCACTATCTTGTGAATGATCTAAGTATGAATCAATGATTGCCTTAGCAACTGGAGAAATAATATTCCCTAAACAGATCTCGGCGTATAAATCGTTAAGCGAATTTAAGTTTAAGAACTCAAGAGCCAATTTAATTGCCTGAGGATCTAAAGATTCTACTTTTGTGCCACCGTATAAATCTTCTAAGGCTTTACGACCATTAGCAATATATTTATCCATTTCTCGATCTTTAAGAGCTTGACGTAAACGGGCTTTAGCACGAGCTGAGTTTACAGCCAGTAAAGATTTTTCGCTTGGATAAGCTTGAGGATCGGTTACGATTTCAACGGTTTGTCCTGTTTTTAGTAAATGGTTCAGTTCAACTTCTTGCCCATCAACAATAGCTCGCACGGCATGCTCACCCACATTTGTATGAATGTAATAAGCAAAATCGAGAGCGGTTGAGTTTTGCGGTAAGGTAATAATTCTGCCGCGTGGGGTAAAGATATAGATATCTTCTGGGAAGATTTCTTCTTTAACCGAGTTATTAAACTCAATTGAGTTAACACTTACGTGTTGTAATTCAGCAAGAGAGTCTAACCATTTTTGAACTTCAGTTTGTCCAATTTGGTTTTTAGTATTAGGAGTATAGGTTAAAGTTGAAGCAATACCTAAATCAGCCACTTCGTCCATTGCTTCAGTACGAATAAATACTTCAACCGGATCTCCATGCTCATTTACTAATTCGGTTACTAATGTTTGATAACCGTTAGTTTTTGGTAGAGCAATAAAATCTTTGAAAGTACCAGGTACTGGTTTAAATAAACTATGCACAATTCCTAAAGCACGATAGCATTCATCTTGTGTTTGGGTTACAATCACAAAACGGTAGATATCGAGAATCGAATTGAATTTTTGTTTATGGGCACGCATTTTCTTGTAGATGTTGTACAGAGGAATGCGTTCAGCTACAGCTGTAGCTTTGATCCCATGTTTATATAAAGCTTGGTTAATAGCTTGATCAACTTGCTGAATTTGTTTCTTACGTAAATTCGAAGCCCCCTCGGCAGCTTGCTTTAATAAACGATAACGTACAGGGTGTAAAGCTCTAAAAGAAAGATTATCTAACTCTTTTTTAATGTGCATAATCCCTAGACGGTAAGCTAAGGCAGAGTAGATATCAATTGTTTCTTGAGCAATACGACGTTGTTTATCAGGTCGTAACGAACCTAAAGTACGCATATTATGTGTACGGTCTGCTAATTTAATTAAAACTACCCTTACATCTTTAGTCATCGCTAAAATCATTTTGCGGAAATTAGCTACTTCTGCTTCTTGACGAGTACGGAATTTTAATTTATCTAGCTTGGATACACCATCAACAATATTTGTTACCACTTTGCCAAACAGCTGTTCAAGCTGCGGACGTTGAAACTTAGTATCTTCAATGGTATCGTGTAATAAAGCTGCTTGGATTGCTTCTACGTCCAAACATAAATCAGCAAGGATACCCGCTACCGCTACCGGGTGAGTAATGTATTTTTCGCCTGACGAGCGGAATTGTCCTTCGTGACCCTCATAAGCAATAGCAAAAGCCTGACGACATTTATCTACGTCTTCGGCTGACATATAATTTAGCTTCACTTCTAAAGGTTCAAAATATTTATAATCTACTTGCATTAATGCAAACTTATCCTTAAGGGAAGAGATAAAACTAGTAAGCTTAATAAATTGAAAATTGTTAACTCTAACTGCTAAATTCTTTATATTGACCGATATTAGGCTATTGACAGCGTTTACTTATTGTAGAACCTTAGTTTAAGAGTTTTATCGTTAGAATCTTTGATTGAATTAACCATCTTATATAGATTAGCGCTCTATTAGTTATCTATATAGACTAGTAGTTTGTTACTTACTTTATCTGTTTTATCTGCCCTAGAAAATAGATGATATTCAGTTGAAGTCTTATCTTTGTCTGCTTCAACTTGCTAGGTTCAAAATTCGGTTAATTCCTAAACACATTCTAGTAATGCCATCTCTATAAATAGAGGGATTTACACTATTTTATTTAGGGGTTACTATGATTTTATCACAACAAACGCAAATTCGTCTATGCTCTACCTAAATTTAGGTATTGCTTAGACTTTTTATCTCTAGTCTGATTTTTAACCACTTAAATTTTAATTGCTTTATAATAAAATGGATCAAACAACAACTAAGATTTAAAAATCAGTTTTACACAAAATGGACTCGAATTATCAGCAATTATTAGATTCTCATGCCTTGGAAATATGTGTCGGTGATTTTGGGTTAACTCCAGGGATTAACCAAGCAACTATTGATCTTGCAACGGCTGGCAAAATCAATTGTGCTTCAGTGCTTGTGGATGCCCCTAATTTAACTCTAGACTATATTGAAGATGCTCTACGTCTAAAACACGAAGGGAAATTAAGTTTAGGTTTACACCTCAACTTTACCGAACTTTTATCTTCGCACCAAGATGAAAATTTAATTGCGCCAATTCATCATTTATTAAATCCGCTATATCGTTTTCTCTTTTATAGCAAAGGTAAACGCAAACAACTTATCCACCAAATTTATCAAGAAATAGACCGTCAATTCTACTTATTCGAAGAATTATTTGACTGTTGGCCAGATTTTATTGATGGACACCAGCATGTACACATGCTGCCATTATTCCATCAAGCATTACGTGAGTTTTATACCGAGCACCGTTTAGACCAAAACAAAATTTGGGTACGAAGCTTAAACCGCGTAAATAAATTAAATAAAACTAATTTACCAGGAGCTTCTAAGTTACAAAACTTAATTTTACGCTATGCGACAAAAAAAGCTCGTTCGGCTGTTTATTCTTTACGCAAAGAACTCCTTGGAGTATATAACTACCAAGCTAATGCCCAAGAGTTTAAAGATCTTATGGCATTCTGGTTAAGTAATGCGCGTAAGTATCACTTAGCAACTGGACGAGGAGCTGTAATTATGGTGCACCCTAGTGTACCTGAAGAACAAGTTCCAGCCAATGACCTACAGCAAGCCGTGCCTTATGAAGATAGTAAGGCGCAAGCGCGCTTAATTGAGTACCAAGTACTGGCTCAGCTATAAGCTATAGTATATTCTTAAAAGTGTTACAACAAATAACACTGCGCAATATAAATTCATAACATAAGTAAATAACTTTAGTTATTAGATTAATTTTTGCAGGGAGGAGAAATCCTCCCTCTTGCATTTTTTAGGCGCTCTTTTTTGCCTTTAAAGTACTAACTGTTTTATAATAGGGCTAAAAATTTTCTCTTAAAGGACAAGAACATGGGATTACATATAGCAATTTCTGCTAATGAACTCTTTATTACAAAATTCTTAACTATTGCCGAAGGTCTACATGATGATATTCGTCGTATTACCATTGTAGAAAACTCAAGTGCAGATGAATATAACTTCGAAGATATGGAAGTTATTGAGCGTTTTAACTACGATTACATGAAATATGCTAACGTAGATTGGGACGATGTAGATTTATATCTCTATAACGATAACCTAGAAAATTTAAAATTCTTAACCGGTGCTGCGGCAAATAGTGTGTTCTCGATTGACCTAACAGGTTACTCTGCAACCTTAGATCAAATGCCTGTGGTTGTACCACGCGTTGACGAGACCCAACTTGAAGAAGCTCTTGAGAAAAAAATGTGCTCGCTACCGCATCCTCAAGTAAGTCAATTAATGTACGTAATTAATAACTTACGCGTAAATCAACCTATGCTCTACGTAAGTGTAACTAATGTGTTCCCAGTAACTTACGTAAGCGATGATGCAGCACCTCGTTTAGCTAAAGAAACACGTGACTTCTTTAACTTTACAGGTGAAGGCGTATCTCCAGAAACTTGGTTAGCTTTTGATGTTAACACTCTTACAGATATTGCACCAAACAAACAAGTTAACTTCGAAGCACAAGTACAACGCTTAATGCCACAAATTGATACTGTACATTGCCACAACTTAGTAGCTCCAGTATTCTATGGGGTTAGCCAAAGTGTTACTGTAGGTTTAACTAATGGTAATACAATAGATACTGGTATTGTTGAAGAGTGGTTAGGTGACTTAAAAGATTTTGAAGGTATTAACTACAAAGTTAATAAATCATCTCCACGTAAATACTTACACGAAGAAACAGAAAGTCTTTTAGAGTTCTCAGATGTAAGTAATATGGAAACGGTTAAGTGGAAATCTGTTGCTGATAACGATCAATTAGTATTAATGCAAACTTATGAGCTAATTAATCTGTTTATTGATAACAATTTCTTTAAACCACAATTATTAAACGCTTAAGTTATTCTTATTAGATATATACGTTAATCTAATTAGATATATGTATAAGAATAAACAACCTTTTCTAACCGCTAGTTTAACTAGCGGTTTTTGCGTTGCTAAAAGGCAAGAGATCTTGACTAGTGCATAAGGTTAATTAGTTACTACCTACTTCACATTTATCTAAAAGATTAAGTCATTTAAACAAATATTTACTTCTTAAATAAGTGAATAATCATCTTTTTGTTTTACTCCCAACTGTAGATTGGTGTAAGTAACTAAAAGACAAGAAAAAGCCTCATGTAAACTTTTTTCTTAAATTTATGGTTCTAGATCTTATTTTATGCATGAATATGGTAGAATTAGCTCGTTAATGCAAATCATTATCATTTTGAATTTTTGTGGCTGGTTAACTAAACTTAGAAGTTTAACTTAACCTTTTATTAACTTTGATAACCATAATCTTTATGCGTAAAATCACTCTGACCAAACTAGCTAGTACCTTAGTAGCTTTAAGCTGCGGCATTAGCTTTGCTCATGCTGATACAACTAGCACTAACTTAACCTTAAATACAGTAACAGTCGTAGGTACTTTAGATAAATTAGGTAAAGCCGATGTTACTCAGTCTAATTTAAAACTAGACGTTAAAGCTTTAGCGCAACAAACTGGAGCGCGTAAACTTGATGAAAGTTTAATCTATCAAGCAGGTATCTACGCGAATTTTGCTCCATCAAATCACTATAATATTTTACGTATTCGTAGTTTCTATCCAGAATATGCTGTAGATGGTACAACTATTAGCTATAGCAACGGTTTATACAACTACAACCCTGTACTCTTTGGAATTGAGCGTGTAGAAATTAACAAAGGTGCAAACTCAGTTCTATACGGTGCTACTCAACCTGGTGGTACAGTAAACCTAATTTCTAAACGTCCAACCCAAGAACGTCAAGGTCTATTACAACTACAAGTAGGTTCTAAAGATCGTTACTCAATTGGTGTTGACTATTCAGATCGCATTAACGACAGCGTACGTTATCGTTTAGTAGGTCAATGGGAAAACTCACGTGGAGAAAAAACTTACACTTCTTCACGTCAGTATTATTTTGCTCCATCATTTACCATTGACTTTAGTCCAAATACGAGCTTAACTTTCTTAACTAACTTTAACGTGCAAAATGGTCGTCCAAATACTTTCGTCGTACCAGGTTATGGTTCATACCTAACTACTGACGGAAGTTTTGGTACAAGTACTTATTTTGGTGAACCAGCATACTCTGAAGTTGATACTAAACAATTCTCGGCAGGTTGGGAGTTAAGTCACAAGTTTAACGATAACTTAAAATTCGAACAAAACTATCGTTACTTATACATTAACTCTTTATTCTACGATGTAGCTGCTGGTATGGCACAAATTGACATGCGTGGCAATACGAGTGCAATTCGTAGTTACGTTTACAATAAAGGTAAATTCCAAGAGCACTATTTTGATAACCGTTTAGTAGCTAATGGTGAGATCTTTAAAAACGTTAAAGCAACAGTAGCTGTTGGGGTAGACCTCTTACGTACAACCGTAAACGGTAACTATGCGACAGGTACAGCGCCAAGCATTAGTCTGTATAATACGACATACTTTAGAGAAGGTGCAAGTAGTGTACTAAATAACATTAGCCCTACGCGCGATTACGAAACGCAAAACCAAGTTGGTACTTATTTACTAACAAGTTTTGATATTGCTAAATTATTAACGGTGAACTACGGCTTACACTACACTAGTGTAAACGGTAAAACAGAATCAGCAATTCGTACTAATAGCTACAACACTGGACATACAACTCACTCTGGTGGTTTAGCACTTAATTTACCATGGGGCTTTACACCATACGTAAACTACTCTGAAGCTTTCCGCGCGCGTGCTCCATTAGCAACGAGTACAAGTTCGACTGATACTTTAGCTTATAACACCACTAAACAGTTACAATCTGGTCTAAAATATAGTCCAGAAAACTTTGATGGTTATTTTGAAGTAGGCTACTTCAATATTAAAGACCGTAACCCATTCCGTCGTGATGATCTAACCGGTTCATATACGCAAACTGATCTAAAACAAAATACGCATGGCTGGGAGTTAACTGCTAAAGCTAATATCACTTCATGGTGGCAAACTTCTTTAGCTTACACTTATACCAATGCTACAACTTACCGTACAACGACCGTTTATGAAACCAATGGTATTCCTAAACACCAAGTTGCTTTCTGGAATAACTTTGCTATCGGTAATAAACTAGATGTAGGCTTTGGTGTTAGATACTACGGTACAACTAACGCTCGTTCAATTGGTTACTTAGATTTACGTCGCTTAATGCAACGTCAATCTCCATACGTATCTGTAGCTGATGGTCGTACTAAACCTGTATGGTTATTCGACATGGCTATTTCTTACGACATTACGCCAAATTGGAACTTAGGTTTAAATGCTACTAACCTATTCAATGAAAAATACTTAACTAACTGTAACTCTGTATGTTACTTTGGTGCAACCCGTAATGTTGTAGCTACAGCTACTTATAAATGGTAATTTTTAAACACAAAAATCCCTCTCATCATGAGAGGGATTTTTGTGTT
>NZ_NRJG01000066.1 GCF_003585935.1 Psittacicella hinzii | reverse complement strand
AAATTTTGTAAAATTTATAAAACTTTTTGCAAAATAATTTGTCTAAAGTATGTAGAATTTTTGTAAAAATATTCTCCTAAAATTAACTATATGATTTTTCAGGTTAATTTTTAAAGTTTATAATTTTAATCGGCAGTTTTAAAGTTATAAATAAAAAATATATCTCACTTGAATTAGAAAATAATTTTCTAAACTAAATAACAAAGCATTTTTACAAACAATCTAAAGGGTATTCATTAGCTTAGCTAATTACTCATTCACATGCTTTGCTATATATCTCACTTTAACTTACAAACATCTCTATTAAGTGAGTGTAATCATTGATTAACTTACTTAATTCTAACCACCAGATGATTTTAAGATCACCAAGGTGTTTTTATGAAACGATTAGAAATTCATTCATGCCACTACATGAAACGGATAATTTCTTGGTCGCCAAACCGTCGTCTAGCATGTGAAGCACACCGTCCGGAGAATAAAGGCGTAACTCTCTCGGATAGTGCAGAGACTAACTATACATTTCGTGCGATGATGGCACTTGGTAGCATAGCCTGTGCAGGCTTTTTCAGCAACCAAGCTTCAGCAACAGTTGACGTTGCCGACTTTACCAAAATTGCCGGTTCAGTAACATTTACACAGGATTCAACAACCTCTGCAACTCTTAACATAACCTCTAATCGAGCTGTTGTTGAGTGGAGCAAATTTAACATTTATGCCAATGGTACAATTAATTTTAACTTTAATAACGACCAAGGCATTATTCTAAACCGTATTCTTTCTTCTTCATCATCGCAAATTTACGGTACTATTGCTTCAAATGGTACTGTAATTCTGTTAAACCCTAACGGTTTCTCAATTGGTAGTGATGCAGTAATTAACTCAACTGGTACAGTTGTATTTACTCGTTACTTACTTGATGCTGAAAAATTCTTTAAAGAAGCAACTTATACAGTTACTCTAGCTGATGGTACTACTAAAGATCTAAACCTAAGCTACAAAGGTAACACTTGGTTTGCTATTGATTCTACAGGTACTCTAGCAACTATCTCTACGAAAAACTCAAACGTATTAGTAGATGGTAGCGCTGATAAAAGTGCTCTTTACGATCCAATTGAAGATCTAGATCAACTAACTTCAATTGCAAGTGAAGCCGCAACTTGGAACGGTGAAAGCTCTTCAAGTAGTTCAGAAGCAAGTGATACTTCAGGTACAGGCTCTTCAGACAGTTCAAGCAGCTCAAGCTCTGATAGCTCAAGCATTTCAACAGGTGATACAACAGGTTCTTCTGACACTACAGGTAGTTCAAGCTTATCTGATGATACTAGTGGTTCGAGTTCATCAAGTGATTCTGGTAGCTCAAGCTCAACTGGTGAAACTAGTGGTTCAGGCTCATCAAGCGATTCAGGTAGCGCAAGTTCAACTGGTGATACTAGTGGTTCGAGCTCTTCAAGTGACTCAGATAGCTTAAGTTCATCTTCTGGTACAGGAAGTAACGTAGGATCTTCAGATAGCGTCACTGGTGACAACACTGGTTCTTCTAGCGGTTCTACAGGCTCTACTGGTTCAACTGGCAGTTCATCAGACAGTTCAGTGTCTACTGGAGCAACAGGCTCTACAGGCTCATCTGAAAACACTGGTCCTACAGGTTCATCCGACAATACTGGCGCTATAGGCGGTTCTAGCTCTGGTAGCAGAGGTTTGAGCTCTAATACTGGAGCAAGCTCTAGTGAGAACGTTGGCTCGAGCCAAAGCCCAAGCGATACTGGTAGCTCTGTAAGCACAGGTAACACTGGTAGTTCAAATCCAACAACTGGAACAGATAATACAGCTACAGGTTCAACAGTAAGTTCAAATCCATCTTCATCTACTACAGGTAGTACAGCTGGAAATGCTACTCAACCTACAGCTCCTACTGCTCCAACTACTAAAGGTAAAGTAAATCCTTTAGCAGTAAAAGACAACACTTTATATCTGCAAGCTAACAACGAATTACGCGTTTCTAAAGATGCTTCTAACTTAGTTAGTTATTCAATTAGCGCTGGTGAAACTGATGTTCCAGTTGCTAACGTTAAAGTTAACGGTCAAGCAAATAATAACCAAGTTAAATTCGCTGATTTAGTAGCTGCTGTTAATAGCCAAACTTCTGCTAAAGAAGTTACAGTTGCAGCAAATGGTGACATTATTATCGGAGACTTATCTGATAGCAATACAAGTACTCAAGCAACTGCAGGCACTACAAATACAGAAGCAACTACTGCTAGCACCAGCAATAGTGTAAAAGCTAAAGCAACTACTACAACTCCAAAAGCGAAAGCTCGTACAGTTACTAACAACACTAAAGCACGTAGCAGCAATAGTTCTAAATCTAGTAACAAAGCTACAGCTAGCAACAGTAATAGCAATAACAATAGCCAAACTACAGCAGAGCAACAAATTGCTACAGAAACAGCTAATTCTATTACTCAATACACTAGCAACACCCAAGTAGTTCGCGTTAGACCTACAGAAGAAGTTCCAAACTTAGTTTATGATTTACGTGCTAAAGCTAGAGCACAAAGGGCTGCTAGCCAAGCAAATACATCAGAAAATACAGACTCTGATAATAAAAAATCAGATTCTGACAACACTTCAAGCAACAGCACAGTAAACCCAACAACTAGCACAGCTAGCAATGCTCAAGCTAACAACACTAACTTAGCAGTGAGCTACACAAATTTACAGTCACTTGCAACTGGTACAACTAGCCAAATTGCTAATAGCACTGTAAATTTAAATGACGTTTACACTTATGTTAGCTTTAATAACAATAAGTAATGGAACAAAACAATAATTTAGACACACAAATTGAGAGCCGCAAGGCTCTCTTTTTTTACCTTTTACTTTATACCAGAACTAACTCCAGACTCATCTCATATATCTAACAAACACCAGTGTCTCAAAGAGCATTACATTATTAATGCTATAAAGCAAAAATACACAAATATCTTCTTAAAAAATCTCATGAATAAGTACCACTTAAAGATTTAACCTCTAGATATAACTATACTTCAGAACCATAATTCCATCTTTATCTAAAAATTACGAATTTTTAAATACTTAAGGGTTTAAAATAAACTACGTTTGATGATTAAAAGCTGTTAATCTATAAACAGTTACTGTATGCTCCCAGTGATGAATTTTTGTATAACCAACAAATATCATTTTCTTAGCTAAATCTCTAGGGTTAAGAAACTAATTTTTATTAGCTGTTTACCAAATTTCTTCTATCAAAAACATAACCTTTCTAAGAAATTATGCGCTAAAATAACGTAAATTTTTGTATTACCCTAGAAATGAGAACTTGCTTGTGCTATTATGGTTTTAGAGTGCTAGGACACTCTACACTAATTTGTAAAAATTAGTGGTTGTGTACAGATACGAAGTGTTTGTACGCGATATTAAGTTGAGACAAGATAGATCCTAGCTTTGGCTAGGGTCTTTTTTTCATACCTCTATACTTAAAAGATGTAACAAACCATTTATTCTGTATACAAGTTCAACGTAACAGCCTCTATACCCTTTAAATATTAAATGAGAACTAGATTTGTAATCCATTACTCTAATAAGTAATTGAAATAATATCTAAGCGGTTAACTATTAACTTTCTTACCTCATATATAGAAATAAATTAAATTATTTTTTCTAACTATGAGCTTAAGATTTATTAATACTACAGCCAATCTCGTTATAGCTAATACTTCAAGGTAAGCTATTTATTAATTTTAGGCACTACTTAAAATAACCTTTAAATATTACCTTTTGTATCTTCTCACTCTAATAAAGTTCATTATTTTACTCGATAAAACAACAA
>NZ_NRJG01000065.1 GCF_003585935.1 Psittacicella hinzii | reverse complement strand
CTTTTAGGTGTGTGGATCATCTTAAATTAAGCTTAGGAAATAGGTTAAAGTTAAAGGTTAATTTATAAACAATTGTTCTGTATTAAAAACAATTGTCTTATTAGGTTGGTTTACCAATAACCTAAAACTTTCCACCATAGACCACCGACAAACACAAAAATTAGTAAATTAATTACACTCATAACAAAACCGGCTGTCCACCATTGTTTAAGAGTTACATAACCTGAAGAGAAGATAACCGGAGATGTACCTGTAGCATAATGAGTTAAGGACATCATTAAACTCGAAGCTCCAGCCATAAGTAAACTAAAGAGCATAGGTGGAGCTCCTAGAGCAATACCTGCGGCTAGAAATGCTCCTAACATAGCCGAAATATGTGCTGTCGTTGAGGCAAAAGCATAGTGAGCATAGAGATAAGCAAGAAGTAAGAGAATTGAGGCTCCTACCCAACTTAAACCAAGATGCATAATACCGGCTTCCATATGTTCACTTGCCCAAGCAATTACTCCTAGTTTATTTAGAGCCGTAGCCATCATAATCAGAGCAGCAAACCAAATAATAGTATCCCATGCTGCTTTTTCGGCAACTATATCTTGCCAAGTTAATACTCCTGTAATTAAGAGTAAACTTAAACCAATAAAAGCTGTAGTTGTTGCATTTATGGCATATTCTTTACCAAAGATCGCAGCCGGTACTCCCGCCCATAATAAAAGCATTAAACTAAAAATGCATAACATGAGCCATTCTTCGATTTTCATTGCTCCTAGTTCGGCAAGTTTTTCTTTTGCAAAGGTAACGGCATTCGGAGTTTGCTTAATTTCAGGTGGATAAAGTATATAGATCACCAGAGGCATTAAAAACATGCATAACATGCCTGGTAAAAACATAGCTAACGCCCAAGTACCCCAAGTTAAACTAACTTGACTATTAGTCGCTTTAGCAATTAAATCAACTACTAGCGGATTAGGAGAGGTAGCCGTAATAAACATAGCCGAAGTAATTGGATTAGCGTGATAATTAGTTAGCGCTAAGTAACGAGCAATTAAACCGCTATTGTTATTTTCTGGACCTGAATTATATGATTTAGCAATCGATTTCATAATCGGGTGAATTACTCCACCACCACGAGCCGTATTTGACGGCATTACTGGTGCTAAAAGTAATTCAGAGAAAGCCAGAGCATAACTCACTCCTAGAGTTTTACGTCCCCACATGGCAATAAAGAGATAACCAATTCTTGCTCCAAGACCGGTTTTTAATAGACCGCGAGCAATCATAATCGATACTCCAATTAACCAAATTAGAGGGTTGGCAAATTGTCCTAAGGCTTCATTGATGGCTGCGCTAGGAGTTGGGGCACTTACCCCAAGTAAGGCAACTAATGCAATTACTACAATCGAAACTGCACCTATGGGCATAGCATTGCCAATAATTGCAATAATCATGCCGATAAAAATCGCAAGTAAGTGCCAAGCATTAGCAGTTAAACCGCTAGGCATTGGCATTAACCATAATCCTAAAACTACTACCAAAGCTATACATGTAGGTATTGGTTTAAATCCTAATTTAAATGTCATAATGTTTTCTCCAATAAATGCGTGCTAGTTCAATACAAAGTATTGAATTTGCTTACCAAATTAGGATTAAACTCCATTGATATAATTTTATTGTAGTCGATAAATTAATACTTGTAAATAGCAAGGAAAAAGGATTTTGCTATAAGTTTTGAGAGTATAGCTCACTCTAACTTTTAGCCATGGAGTAAGTTTAAACTAGAGTACGAAAGGGAGAAGAAAATAGGTAGAAGAAAATAGGTAGCAAACGAACATGAAATGAGCCCGATAAGAGATCTTATCGGGCTCGAATATTAGCTTTAAAAATAATTATCGATGTTTGTTCAATTCTTTAGTTGGAGATTTTATGCATTATGACAATTAAGCAACCGGTAATTGCTTTACATATTCTTTACAAGAAAGGTTATACAATTACCCTCTATTAAATAATAAGCCAATAAGAGCTATAACTAACATGCCAACGGCAACGATGATAAAAGTTATAGGAAGAGAAAGTAATAGTATAAATACAAATCCCCAAAAGCTTTCAGGTTCTACCATTTCATACGCAAAGTAAAGACCAAGAAGTTCGGCAAAGAATACAGGCATATCTAACTCCTATCGTAAGTTATGAGAGGACGTTCTTTATTACGGTTTTTATCTAGAAATATTACGTAAAAAGCCGATAACTATCGCAACTACAAAAGTTAATGGAATAGATAGAATGATAGTGCCGATTACTCCCAAAAAGCTTTCTGGATCAACAATTTGATACGCAATGAAAAGGGCAACAAGTTCAATTAATAGTACAGCTAAACGCATATCTTGCTCCTTAATATTAAGTTGAGAGATAGTACTTTCGTACTTAAGTGTGTAAAGTCACCATATGTATCGTTAAACTTTACACAGGTTTGTTATGTTTACACATAAGAAGAGATATATCCTTAATTGGCAAAACTAAATTAATGTATTTTTTAGTTTTCTAACCATTGGCATTACCTCCTTAGAGAGAAGGTGGAACTTAGAATGTTTGCTGAGTTTTAATTGCGTATGCTTAAAGCTAATATTAATAACCTTACCTATTTTCTCGCAGTAGGAGATGGCTCGCTACTTGGAGTTGTAGGTGTAGTTGGTGTAGTTTCTGGTGTACTAGGCGTAGTTGGAGCGCTAGGAGTTGTAGGCTGCTCACTTGGCGTGCTTGGTACACTGTTTGGATTATTATTTGGTTCAGTACTTGGAGGTACTGGAGTAGTGTTTGGATTTTCACTAGGGCTAGCTGGATTAGTACTTGGAGTATTATCTGTAGTTGGGCTAGTGTTGTTATCCGTTTGTTCGTTAGTACTGTTGTTATCTTCTACGTTTGGAGTAACTTCAGTATTTTCTGTGCCTTCTACATTTTCAGCATTAGGATCAGTTAGCGTTAGGTTTGTTTGCTCTAACGTTAAGTTGTTGTTACTGATGTTAAAGCCTTCAGTATATTCAACAGTATAAATAGGTTCAACTAAAGGTACTTTATAAACTGGATTAACGGTTGCAAACTCATTTACGTAATAACCTTGACCATATACTTTAGGTTTAAAGTCTTTAATTAAAGCAGCATATGGGTTAATAACGTGTTCATCTAAATTATTTAGCGCTACTCCAGCATTACTATAGTAATAGTTATTTAGCATTGGAGCAGGGTTTGGCCAGAAGCCTGAAATATTAACAGGACTTACAGGTACGCTAAATGCTCTAAACTCATTTGCACCAGAGTAGTTAGTTGTAAAGGCATAAGCAGGGTTGTCTTTTAAAGTACCAGCCGCTTGTGCTAAAACTGCCGCTTCTGCTACTTTAGCATTAGCTTCGTTAGTAGCTAAGCGTAAACTTTCATTTACTCGTGCTAAGTCACTTAGACTTTGCTCTGGAGTGGCAAAGCTATCAAGCATATTATCCCAAGTTGTGCTATAGCCTGCTTGTAAGCTAGCTTTAGCTACTTGTTGTGCTTGATCTTTATTCGCGAATACCCCAACAACTACCGTATCAGCCATCATTGCATCACGCTCTGGATTAGCTGGTACAGGGTTAATGTTGTTTACACGGTTATTTTGTAATTTGTAATCTGGATTAGTTTCTACACTTAAAGTATTTACTTCAGGGAAAGTAAAGTTTTTCGCGTAGTATGCACCACCATTTAAGTTTTCTGTAGAAGTTGCTTCTTGTACCACTCCAAGTACAGGTTGCTCTACAGCTGGTAATGGATTACCATTTTCATCAACGGCAGGGCTAGTTTGTTCTGCGTTTTCTGCATTTTCATCGCTTGCAGCACC
The DNA here is from genome assembly GCF_003585935.1 of Psittacicella hinzii. Lineage (GTDB taxonomy): Bacteria > Pseudomonadota > Gammaproteobacteria > Enterobacterales > Psittacicellaceae > Psittacicella > Psittacicella hinzii. The sequence goes on along the minus strand of NZ_NRJG01000065.1, from coordinate 899 downwards.
TTCGGCACTAGCTTCTGTAGCCTCTGCTGGAGCAGAGTTTTCGCCATTATTAGTCTCGTTTGGACTATTTTGCTCTGGCGTTGTTGCCGGTTTGCTCTCATCAGTTGTTGCTGGAGTAGTTGGCGCAGCTGGTGTTTCTGGGCTAGCTGGAGTCGCTGGTGTTGCCGGAGTTTCAGGACTAGCAGGAGTTTCTGGATTCGTTGGAGTTGCTAGTGTTGCAGGATTCTCTGGACTAGTTGGTGTGGTTGGTGCTGCAGGACTATTATTATCCGTATTAGCCGCAGGTGGAACTTGTAACGGATCTGTTACGGTATTGTTGTCACCTTGGTTGTTTTCAGTATTACCATCACCTAGTTTCTTACTTAGATTTGTAAGATCTTGAATACCGTCACCAGGATTTTGAGTATCAACTGCACCTACACCTTCGGCTGCTACTTCTGGAGCTTTACCAACACCTTCAGGGCGCTGCACCGGTTTGTCGTAGTTAGTTGCTACGTAATAGAATTTATAGTTACTTGCAGTAACTGAACTTAAAGTGTTTAAAGTTAAATTGGTACTTTTAGTACTATTCTCAATTGCTAAGGCTGATGATGGAAAAAACAGACTTAACGAGAGGAGCGTTAATGTTAGATTACGTTTTTTCATATTTGTATCCGGGTCAATGGATAGCAAAGTACGGGTAAGTTCTGACTTAACCACCTTGATTTATGAGTACTCGAAGAAGAGTTTAGTGAATAAACCTTTGAGCCTTGCAATAAACCATTTCTTTGACTAAGAATCTAATCTTCTATCCTGTAAAAATAATCTAGAAGTGTAACTTAAAGTTCATAACTCTTAAGTGCACTAAATATTTAAGAAATATCTATAAAAATAGGGATAAGCATATAATTCCCCTATAT
>NZ_NRJG01000064.1 GCF_003585935.1 Psittacicella hinzii | reverse complement strand
TTAACTTATTAGCTTTATTTGGTAAAATAAAGCAGAAAAATAATATTAACCAACTAATTAATAGGCTCTTACTATGTTAGAAAAAACCATCAAGATAGTAGAGCGTACCCCATCTCGTCTTTTAGGTTTAAAAGATCAGATTAAAGATTATATTTTTTCAAATCGGGACATTACAGACGTAAACCAATTAGATTACAGTTTACGTAATCTTGAGAACCCGATGCAGTTTAAAGATTTAAATAAAGCCGTTAAACGCTTAATTAACGCTTTAATTGAAAATGAAAGCATTGTAATTATTGGTGATTATGATGCTGATGGGGCGACTTCTACTGCCTTAGTTTATATGAGTCTAAAAAAATTAGGCTTTACCAATGTAAATTTCATTATTCCAGATCGTATTATTCACGGTTATGGTTTATCTCCAGCTTTAGTGGATTTAGCTATTAGCGAACACAAAGCTAATCTAATAATAACTGTTGATAATGGTATTAGTTCTTTTGACGGGGTAGAATACGCTAATTTTAAAAAATTAGACGTTATTATTACCGATCACCATTTAGGTTCTGAGCAAACTCCAGCAGCCTATGCAGTAATTAATCCGAATCAAAAAGGCTGTAATTTCCCGTCGAAGAATCTAACAGGAGTAGGTGTAGCTTATTACTTAATGAAAGTTCTAAGTTACTACATTCATGAGCAATTTAATCAAATTGCCCAAGCTGTTAATATGGCAAATGCCATTATCTACGAAAAGATTAATATTATTCTGGCGCAAAAAGATCAAGCTGGAGAAAAGTTAAATTCTGCAGAAATCGCTTTCTTACGTAGTAATCTTAATCATTTCTTAGATAATTTTGATGCAGCCTTTAATCCGGATCAATATTTAGATTTAGTTGCCATAGGTACAGTTGCTGACTTAGCAAATTTAGACTACAACAATCGTATTTTAGTTGAGCAAGGTGTACGTAGAATACGTGCTCATCATTGTTCAATTGGGGTACAAGCCATTTTACGTATCCAAAAAATCAATAATATTGATTTTTGTGCCGATGACATTAGTTTTAAAGTAGCACCGCTTATTAATGCTATTGGACGTATGGATAACATGGTTAAAGGCGTAGAATGTTTAATAGCACAGGACGAACGTGTAGCCGAGTTAATAGCTTGCGAAATGGCTGAAACGAATAAAAAACGTTCAGCTGTACAAGCCGAAAACTCCCAACAAGCTCTAGATCAATTTGATGCTAAATTTAAACATTCTGATAGCTATTCGATTTGTCTATATGATCCTAATTGGCATCAGGGAGTAATAGGTTTAAACTGTTCAATTATTAAGGATAAGTATTGGCGTCCAACGTTTGTGTTCTCTACCGATGAGGGGGGATTAATTAAAGGTTCTGGTCGTTCAATAAATAATCTACACATTAAAGACTGTTTAGATACTATTGCTAAACGTTATCCAGATTTAATTGTTAAATTTGGTGGGCATTCAGGTGCTGCTGGGGTAACAATTCGTGAAAAAGATTTTGCACTCTTTGCAGAAGCTTTAGAGTTAATTGTACGAGAAACAGTATCTCCAGATGATATTGGACAAGAAACTATTTATTGTGATCTGGAATTACCAGTAAACTATATTACTTTAGAGTTTGCTAAAGAATTAGTAAGACTTGGTCCATGGGGTAAAGGTTTCCCAGAACCTGTATTTAAGAGTCGTTTCAAAATTTACAGTAATCCACGTCTAGTAGGACGCTCGAAAAGAGATACCTTACTCTTAGAATTTATGGATGCTAATAATAAATGCCATTCAGGCATTAAATTTAAAGCAACGCCAGAATTAATATCTTCATTAACTCCCGAAATGGAAGTGTATTACACTATGGCAGTTAATAGATATTGTGGTCGTGAGTCTTTAAGTTTAATTATTAAACATCTTGTACCAATAAATTAGAAATAAAAAAAGATCCTCAAGTAAAACTTGAGGATTTTTTTATTAAACGAATGGAGGCGCGACCCGGAATCGAACCGAGATAGACGGATTTGCAATCCGCTGCATAAGCCATTCTGCCATCACGCCTTAAGAAATCTGTCTTTCAACAAGAAAGTACGCCCATTATAGCCGACTAAAAACTACTTGTCAAGCTAATTTAGGCTAAATTTAAGCCGCCTGTACTTAACTTATTGAAATATCTTAGGAAAAGTTTTTAAGTTTAAGAGCTCAATTTTTAAAATTGAGCTCTTAAAAAATAATTATTTATTTGGCATTAGCACGCTAAAGCTTTTAGCTAAATCTAATAAGAATGTTTGATAAGCGCCTGGAGCAACTGCAATTTTATTACCTAGAGGATCAAGTACTTCGACTTTGGCATGAGCAGCTTTAGCAATTTTTTGCGCAATTGCTAAGTTAAATTGCGGTTCAGTAAAGATATATTTAACGTTATCTTTTTCCGCTTTTTCATGTAATTCGTTTAAAACTTTTACAGATGGATCGATAGATACGTTAAAGTAAATTGCTCCCTTATTATGTTGAATAAAGTTATATTCTTTTTCAAAATAAGTATAAGCGTCATGGTAAACATAATAGTTAGCCATTTGTTTACCATTTAATTGTTGTTTGATAAGTTGATTAGTTTTAGCTAATTCTTGTTCAAAACGTGCTAAGTTTTGTTGAATAGTTGCTTTGTGTGCAGGATAAATACTAATTAATTTATCTGCAACTTTTTGCGCGACAACTTTAGCGATTGCTGGACTTGTCCATAGATGATAATTAGTTGATAACTCATCATGTTCATGGTCATGGTCGTCATGGTCGTCATGATCGTGATCATGTTTATCGTCATGGTCATGTTTATCGTCTTTGTCGTCGTGTTTGTGATCATGATCTTTATCATGTTTATGATCGTGATGTGCACTTTTCACTAACAGGGCTTTTACTTCAGGAATATCACCTAGTTCTAGAACTTGTGCTGGACGTAAGCGTTTATTCTTTAAAGTTTTACCTAAACTAATTTCCATATCATCATCAACAAAGATTAATAAATCAGTGTTTTTAATGAGAGAAAGATCTTTAGGAGTTAGTTGAAAAGTATGCGGAGATTGTGTGGCATTGATTAATACTTGAGTATTAGTAACATCTTTAGTTAAGTCAGACGCAATAAAACCTAAAGGTTTAATTGACGTTAATACATCAGCCGCAGCTGGATTTGCAAGAGTCGAGAAAGCTAGCACACTAGCAGCAATTAATGTCTTTTTCATAGAAGTATAAAGATTAAATTGATAGGATATAAGCCGCAGCTTACCATAAATTGCTAACAACCGCAGTTCTTAGCTTGTTGTCCTTATAATAGCATAATTTTGTGCTTTTACTTTGAATTTTGCCGATTGTTCAGTAATTGAACAGTACCCCTCAAATAGTGATACACCACAGAGCAGAGATTCTAAACACAAATAAGAAATGGTGCAGCTTAGTGCACCATTATTTAAGTATTTTTAATTTAAGTTATTTTTCCGCTTTTGCATGTGTGCGTTCAGCATCTTTAATAATTTGATTTAGTACATGAGACGCTGCAAAGTTTGCAAAAGTAGCTGTAACAGCTGTTGCTGATCCATAGCCGTTATTACAGTTTAAACTTTTAAGATCACAAGCCTTTTTATTCGGAGGTAGTTTCATTTGTTCTACAGAGTAAACCGTTGGTACTACGAATTTTTTATCCTTAAAGCGCTCTTTGTAGCCGTACTCACGACGTAAGCGATTACGGACATTAGCAATAAGAGGATCTTGTGTAGTTTCAGTCATATCTGCAAGACGAATTTTTGCAGGATCAACTTTACCACCAGCTCCGCCACAAACTACCAAACGGTATTTGTTACGGCGACAATAATTAATTAAAGCCGCTTTAAGTTCAGCATTATCAATGGCGTCAATAACATAAAGATGTTCTGGTTCGATTTCAATCTCACCTTCAGCAAAACAAGCGTTTGTATAAGTATGAGGTCGAATAATCTCACTCATATTATCCGGAGTTAAATACTCGTCATAAATGATAACCTTAGCTTTATCATTAATGCTTTCAATACGGTCATTTAGAGCTTCGCTTTTTTGTTCACCGATAGTATCAAAAGTAGCAATGAGTTGACGATTAATGTTTGACGTACAAATATCATCACCATCGACAAGAATGATGCTACCAATACCAGTACGAGCTAAAGTTTCAACTACCCATGAACCAACGCCACCTAAACCGATTACAATCACTTGTGCACGACTAAATGCATTTAAAGCGAGTTCTCCGTATAAACGATAGATACCTTCAAACGCTAAAGCATAACTACGAGCATAAGATTGTAAATCTGGATTAACGCTTTTTGTCGTCATGGAGTAATCCTTTTAGCATAGAAAAACTTTTCTCAAAACTCTCGTAACCTTTAATTGTTGCATAACCATCATCGGTAATCATAATAGGATAACTTGAAATTAAATATTTATCCATTAGCTTATCAACTGTTGGTAAGAACATTGAAGGAGCATTAGCAAGAGGAATATCTGCTGAGTTTTGTTGAATTAACGCAAAACGTTTATTTGCAGGTTGATTAAGAATGTAGCTTACTTTTAAGTTTTCATTTGCTTTACGATAGTTTACGTAAGGAACAAAAGTTAAAGATACTCCTTGATCTAAGAACTTTTGCACATCAGCAATAAGTTTATGACAGTAAGGACATTCAATATTAAAAATTACATAGGCATGTAATTTTTCATTTTTAGCTTTAACGTTAATAAATGAATTTTTATAGGGTTCTAAATCTTGCACCATGGCGTAAGAAATTAGATCTTTGCTCATTTTCAGCTTAGTGTTGTATTGATAAACACGATCAATCGAGAAAGTTGTTGAATTGCCGTAAAATGAGACAAAAGAGTAAGGTGTTGAAACGATTTTTACGTTTTTATTTTCGTAAACTAAAGAGTAGTTATCAACTCCTGCTGCTTTAAGCGTATACTGCTGATCTGCAGTGAGATCGGCAAAGCTCATGGTACTTAAAGTTAATAACCCCATTAAGCAAAGAGATTTTAAACTTTTTTGCAACATAATTAGTTGAATGAAAAAGAATATAGTTTAAATGTGAATACTAATCCGCTATAGACGAAAAATATTACCAGACTAACTGATTAAGTTAGATGGCTTATATAGCTTAGATAGCTTAGATAGTTTAAATAGCTTAAATAGGCTAATCTATAAAATAATGGTAAATCTAAGAAAATAATACGTAGATTTTGAGAGAACTTAAGTAATTACTTAAATTCTCTCTCTTTTGAGGACTTTACATACTTCCCATATGCTATTTAGCTTAACGCATAGTTACAAATTCTTCAGAACCTGTTGGGTGAATAGCCACTGTATTATCAAAATCAGCTTTAGTAGCGCCTATGCCCATAGCAACCGCAAAGCCTTGGATCATTTCATCTACGCCAAAACCAATACCGTGTAAGCCAATAACTTTTTCTTCAGTACCTTGAACAACTAGTTTCATATAAATTTTTTCAGGGTATGAAGTTACGGCATTTAACATGGCATTAAATTTACTTTTATAAACTTTAATCCCTTGAGGATTAGTTTGGGCATCAAATTTGCCATATTTTTCTAAGGCAACTTTTTCAGACATCCCTACAGTACCAATAGCCGGATGGCTAAAAATTACTGTTGGAATTAGACTATTACGATCAAAGTGTAAGCCTTGTTTACCGTTGAATAAACGTTCTGATAATAAACGACCGGTTTTAATTGCAACTGGCGTAAGCGCTGGAGCATGAGTTGCATCACCTAAAGCAAAAATATGCTCAAAATTAGTTTGGTTTAGTTCATTAGTTAGGATATATCCTTGTTGATCGACTTGGACTCCTACTTTATCTAAACCTAAATTAGCCGTATTAGGAGAACGACCAATAGCCCACACTAAAAACTCACTATCAAAAGTGCCTTGATTAGTGTGTAAACGCGTTAAACCATTCTCTAACTTCTCTACTTTTTCGTAGCTAATATTGCCAACGTGTTTAATACCTTGTTGTTTAAAATTTTCTAACAACTCATCGGTAATATCATTATCAGCCCAACGTAATGGACGATCACCACGCGTTAAAAGAGTAGTTTCAACGCCAAAAGCGTTTAACACTCCAGCAATTTCTACGGCAATATAACCAGCTCCAACGATTACCGCTGATTTAGGTAAAGTTGTTAAAGCAAAAAAGTCATCAGAAGTATTACCAAATTCAGCCCCTGGAATAGCAGGATAATCGGCTTTACCACCTGGACTTAAAGTAATGTACTGTGCAGTATAAGTCTGCTCCTTACCTTGAGCATCACGTACGAGAACCGTGTGCGGATCTACTAAGCTTGCCCAGCCGTTGATTACTTGGACTTTATTATTGTTAAAACCGTTTTGGTAAGATTTATGTATACGCGCAATATAAGCTTGACGTGCTGCAACCAGCGTACTGAAGTTTACAGCATTAACATCAACGTCAATCCCGTAATCTGCAGCTAAATGATTAATATTACTTAGTAAATTTGCGCCATTCCATAAAACTTTTTTTGGTACACAGCCTACATTTACGCAAGTACCGCCAATATCAGAAGCTTCAATTAGCGCAACTTTAGCGCCATGCATCCCAGCGCGATTAGCCGTAGCAATACCACCGCTACCGCCGCCAATTACTAAATAATCAAAATCGTATTGATAAGTCATGTTTGTGTTTGAGTTGTTGTTATGATTGAAATTAACTATTTATTCGCTTTTAACTTCACGATAAGCTGCGTTTTCTAGTTCACCTGATTTTAAAGCTTGTTTATGTAGTTTACGAGATACGGCAACGTACACATTGTTTCCGCCAATTTGTACTTTTGCTCCTGAAGTTTGTGGCATGCCTTTTTCATCTAAACGTAATACAAAGGTAGCTTTTTTACCAGTTGAACATATAGTTTTAAGTTCGACAATTTCGTCAGCCCAAGATAAAAGCCATGTTGAACCTTCAAAAGGTTCTCCTAAGAAATCTGTACGAATTCCGTAACAAAGTACCGGAATATTATCATAATCTACGATGTCAGAAAGTTGTTTAACTTGTTGCGCAGTTAAGAATTGGGCTTCATCGATAAGTACTGCGCCTATAGGAAGATTTTTATCTTCGCTATCTTTGAGCGGTAAATCTTGTTGACATATGCGCTTAAAAGCTTCGCGCATATCAGTGTTTTTATCAAATGGATAAGCCTTTTCTTTAATTCCTAAACGTGAAGTTACATATAACTCGGTACTAGTTAAATTACCTTGAGCATCGCGGTTATCACCATGAAAATTAAAGAGAATGGTGTTAAAACCTCTTTCTTTATAGTTATATGAAGCCTGTAAAAGGTTCGTACTTTTACCCGCATTCATGGTGGAATAATAAAAGAACAACTTAGCCATGATAGATGTATTTCCCTTTGTTTCTATTGCTTTAGATTATACAATACTTGAGCTATATATTTTATAACAAGAGACAGGCATAAGTGAATTTAGCATATTAAAAAGGGCAACCGTATCGGTCGCCCTTTTTAAATTCTGAATAAAAATTAAATGCTTATAAGCTTCTACTTAAGAATTAAGCGAAGTAACGAGTTTCGCCAGCACCCTCGAGATTATCCACACAACGAGTACATAATTCTGGGTGGTTAGCATCTAGACCCACGCTTGGGTCGTGGTGCCAACAACGATCACATTTAGGAGCTTCGTATTTTTGTGCATGTACAGCAAAACCTGCTTCTGGTTTTTCAGCTAATTCAGCAACGTCTTTAACTGTTAATTTAGATACTAAGTATACATATTTAGCTTCTTTACCTAGAGTATCGAATAATTTGTATACATCTTTATCAGCGTAAACAGTTAATTCTGCGTCTAATGAAGCACCGATTACTTTGTCTTTACGTAAAGTTTCCAATGCGATATTAGCTGCATCACGAACTTCTAATAGTTTATTCCAATCTTGATCTGAAAGTTTAGTGTCATTGTCAACTAAACCATCGAAGTGGTAAGCCGTAAATACATATGGATCACGTTCACCTGGTAATAATTCCCAAGCTTCTTGTGAAGTGAAGCTTAGAATTGGACCCATCCAACGCACTAAAGCTTCAGCAGTATAGTACATTGCAGTTTGTGCAGAACGGCGAGCTAAACTATCTTCTTTTAAGGTATAAATACGATCTTTAGCTGTATCTAAGTAGAATGAACCTAATACAACCGAACAGAATTGCATTAGAGTTTTAACTACTACGTGTAACTCGTATTTTTCGTAGTCAGCACGTAATTGTTCTTGATATTTTTTCGTTAATGACACTAAATAACGGTCTACAGATAGCATTTGATCAAATGGTACGCAATCTTTTGCAGGATCGAAACCATTTAAGTTTGCTAATAAGAAACGCATAGTGTTACGGATACGACGGTAAGTATCAACAGAAGATTTTAAGATTTCATCAGAAACACGGATTTCTGTTGTATAGTCAGTTGCCGCAACCCATAAACGTAGGATTTCTGCACCGTATTTTTCATTAACTTCTTGTGGAACTACAACGTTACCGATAGATTTAGACATTTTTTGTCCTTTACCATCTACGATAAAGCCGTGAGTTAACACTTGATTATAAGGAGCTTTAGTTGTAACACCAGCTGCGATACAAATTGAAGACATGAACCAACCACGGTGTTGATCCGAACCTTCTAAGTATAAGTCAGCGTCACGACCTTTAAATTCAGGACGTAATTTAGTTACAGTTTGACTTGTAGATCCAGAGTCGAACCATACGTCTAAAGTATCTTTAGCTTTAGTATAGTAAGGTGCATCATCGCCTAAAAGTAATTCATTAGGCGCATCCCACCATGCTTGGATACCGTCTTTTTCAACTAACTGTGCTACTTTTTCGATAATCTCTAAAGTATTAGGGTGTAAGTCACCTGTTTCTTTATGAGTAAATACTGGAATTGGCACACCCCAAGTACGTTGACGAGAAATACACCAGTCAGGACGTCCGCTCACCATGTTTTCAATACGTGGTTGACCCCAAGCTGGAATCCAACGTACACGTTTGATTTCATCTAACACGTTTTGACGTAAGCCTTGACCATCCATACCGATGAACCATTGTGGAGTTGCACGGTATACTACTGGAGTCTTGTGACGCCAACAGTGAGGGTATGAGTGAAGAATTGAAGTTTTAGATACTAAGCGACCAGCATATGCTAATTCTTTAATTACAGGTACGTTTGCATCAAAGATTTTTAAGCCAGCGAATTTAGGAACATCTGCTTTGAACTCTGAGTTATCATTAATGATATTAGCTAAACCAATACCATAACGTTTACATACGTCAAAGTCTTCAAGACCGTTATCTGGAGCAGTATGTACTAAACCTGTACCAGCATCTAAACCAACGTGATCACCTAAGATAAATGGTACGTCATGACCAAATAATGGGTGCACGAAAGTTAATAATTCTAATTCTTTACCAGTAACAACGTTACCAACTACTTCATAAGCAGCAAATTTACATGCTTTAGCAACTTCTTCTACTAATTCTTTAGCTAGAACGAAGTAACTTGGTTGCGCAAAGTATTCGTTGTTTTCTACTGTTGCTTTAACTAATACGTATTCGAATTTCTCATTTAAAGAAATTGCACGGTTACCTGGAATTGTCCATGGAGTTGTTGTCCAGATCATTGCGTACGTAGGTACACTTGTGTCTGTAACACCGAATACGTTGTTAACTTTAGCTGCATCTTGAGCAGCAAAAGCTACATAAATTGAATCTGATTTTTTATCACGGTATTCAACTTCAGCTTCAGCTAAGGCCGAGCTACAGTCCATACACCAGTAAACTGGTTTGTGACCTTTGAACATGTGATTCTTTTCAACTAATTTACCTAAAGTACGGATAATTCCTGCTTCAGTATCATAGTTCATTGTTAGGTAAGGGTTATCCCAATCACCTAATACACCAAGACGTTTGAAGTCTTTACGTTGTAATTCTACTTGTTCTAAAGCATATTCACGACATTTTTGTCTGAACTCTTTAGCATCAACATTAACTCCAGGTTTACCTACTAAACCTTCTACTTTTAATTCAATTGGTAAACCGTGGCAGTCCCAACCTGGAACATATGGAGAATCGTAACCTTCAATGGTTTTAGCTTTTACGATAATATCTTTAAGAATTTTATTTAATGCGTGACCTAAGTGAATCGCACCGTTAGCATATGGAGGACCGTCATGAAGAATGAACATTGGACGGTTTTCACGTGCTTTACGGATTAATTGATATAAATTGTCTTTATACCATTTTTCTAACATTTTCGGTTCGCGTGTCGGCAATTCACCACGCATTGGGAAATCTGTTGCAGGCAGATTTAATTTGTAATTATTTTCACTCATAATATTTAGTTGATAAAAATTCTTAAAAAGAATAAAGATATTAAGAAAAATTAAATCTTTGCTACTAAAGTTAAAGACTCTTATGATCAAAGATTCTAAGCATTAGAATAATTGACTTGGTCTTATTACATAAGCAAAGATATTGAATGGATACGTTTTGGTTGGATTTGGTTCTTCTTTAAATAATATTAGCACAATAAAAATTAATTTGGCAAGTAGCAAACGCAAAATTAAGGCACAAAAGTTTAGGCCTTATTTGGGCTAGGATTAAAGCCAAAGGTAAGATTTTTATTAGGAGTTAAATTTATTAAATAACTATTATAAGCTTTAACAAGCAAAATTTTGGAATAAATTTAAGAAAAGGAGCTAGCTCACGCTAACTCCTTTATTTAAATGATTATTCACCACTTACGCGTAAAAGATTCCAATATTTATTGTAAATCTCGATAGCTTTATCACCTAAATCACGGTTAAAAGTTGCACGTTCAAATACCCATTTTGGTGGGAAAAGGATATGACTTTGTTGCCATGATTCTGGTAGGAGTGGTTTAATTAAATTATTTGCAGGTAAAAAGCCTAAGTTTTTAAGTACTTCAACTGCGTTTTCCGGTTGTAGTAAAAAGTTAATAAAGGTATAAGCTGCATCTACATTTTTTGCATTTACAGGGATCATAAATGAATCGATAAATTCAATTGGACCTTCTTCTGGCCATACAACATCGATATCATCATAATCAACAGAACCTCTAAATGCCGAACCTGACCAAATCATGCCTGTTTCAACTTCACGATTTACGTAAGGTACTTCAGGAGCATCCGAGTTATAAGTTTTAACCTTTTTAACTAGAGATTGTAGCTTTTGGTAAGCTAATTTAATTTCGTCTTCATTAGTGGCATTCGGATTTAGACCTAATGATTTTAGCGCCATTGAAAATACATCACGCTCATCATTAAGGAGAACTAAATCTTTATATTCAGGTTTCCATAAGTCTGCCCAAGATTTAAGTTCTAAATTAGGGGCATAGCTTTTGGCAATCGCAATAGTCGTAAAGCCATAAGTATATGGAATAGAATATTTATTGCCTGGATCAAATTCTAAATTTAAAGTTTCAGGTACAACGTTTTGTACTTGTAAACGAGTTAAATCTAATGGTTGAACTAATTTTTCAGCAATTAAGCGAGCAACATAGTGGTTTGATGGTACTACGATGTCATAAGGTTGGTTCGAATTTGTACTTAATTTTAATTTAGCGTACATTTCTTCATTACTTTCGTAGGTGGTATATACCACTTCAATACCAGTTTCTTTAGTGAACTTGCGTAGTAAGTCACTTGTAATATATTCGGTCCAGTTATAAACGTATAGTTTCTGGGTAGGTTTAGTGTTACTTTTTTCAGATTTTGAACCGAGGAAATAAAATGCTCCGGCAATAATTACCAGAATAAGAATCAAGAAAGAGAATAATTTAGTCTTACTCACAAGCTGTGCTCTTTACAATAATGTTGAAAATATCCTAATTTACAAATAGGGGTGTTCGACAAAGTTTTTGCTTTTAGATTTTAGAGCTTCTCTATATTATTTTGAGCTGTAAATATAGAGATTTAAAATAAAAAATTACGTTTAATTATAAAAGCATTTAAGGCTGATTGCTATAAAAATTTAAGCTAGATTTTAAGGTTTTTAAACCAATCGGTCTAGTGTAATCTTAGTGCATATCTAGATACCTGTTTTTCAAGGCAAAATTAAAGCCTCAAAATAAAAATTTTGAGGCCGAAAATTATTTTCTTACTAAGATTAAATTGTCAGTTAACCAACCGCCAACACCATCTTTAAGAATATAAACTTTGGTGAAACCTTGCTTTTTAAGATCTTTACCTAATTCTAAAAGGTTTAAACCATCTTGGTTTACTAAAACCACAGGGCGATCTTTATATTGTTCGATTTTACCCACGTTTTGCGTTTTAATATCTGTAGGTAGTAAATGTACAGCTCCCTGAATGTGACCTGATTTAAAATCTTGCACTGAGCGTAAATCTACAATTACCCCTTTTTGAGAATTAAGAAGAATAGCTACCATGTTGTTGCCAATTACTTCAATACCTGCAAGTTTATCTTGCACAAAAGTAATTAAAATAGCTACTAAACACACTAACCAAGCAACAGATAAATAAGGGTGATTAAAGAAAAATTCCATAGGTGTCTAAGAGTGCCTTTACTATGAGTTTAGAGCAGCAAGATTAGTTTGCTGCAAAATAGTCTTATGGGTTAGATTATACTCTAAATCCTTGATCCATGTAAAGAAATTGATAAAAGCAAGCAGTTAAATTTTTGCTTAGAGGTTAATAGTTTATTTAGTCAAGTATATTTTTAACGTATTTAACTAAAGGCTGAAAATACTATTAGATATCTTGCTACAGTTATAGTTAATTTAAGCTAATGAGAAAGGACTTTGTCAGTGACAAAGTCCTTTTAAGGTAGTAAACAATCTACTAGTCTAAAGTTTTTTTGCTTACAAATGATAAGTCATCATTTAAAGTGTAAACAATAGGTTGACCTGTAGGGATTTCTAGATTAAGAATATCTTCATCAGAAATGCCTTCAATGTGTTTAGATAGAGCACGTAAAGAGTTACCGTGAGCAACAACTAAAACTACATCACCTTTTAATAATGCTGGAGCAATTGCGTCTTCCCAGTATGGTAATGCACGTTTTAAAGTTAACGCTAAAGATTCATGATCAGGAATAACCGCTGGATCTAATAGTTTGTAGCGACGGTCATTGTGAGCTGAATCTGGTGAGTTACGATCCATTTCTGGAGGTGGAACGTCGTATGAACGTCTCCAGATGTGAACTTGTTCATCACCGTATTTTTCAGCAGTTTCTTTTTTGTTTAAACCTTGAAGTGCACCATAGTGACGTTCATTTAAACGCCAGTTTTTAATTTGAGGTACATATAGTTGCTCTGACTCTTCAAGAATGATGTTACAAGTTTTGATAGCACGAGTTAAAACAGAAGTGAAAGCTACGTCGAATTGGTAACCAGCAGCTTTTAATTTTCTTCCTGCTTCTTTCGCTTCTTCAACACCACGCTCAGCTAAGTTTACGTCATGCCAACCTGTGAATAAGTTTTTAGCGTTCCATTCACTAAAACCGTGACGAACAAAAACTAAAGTTTTAGCCATTGTTTAAACCTCATAATAAGTTATAGATAGCTTGAAAAAGAATTGAAAACTATCTACTAAATAAACCTATAGATTAACGTTAAGAGCTACACTTCCTAGCGTTAATTTCGTGGATAATTATACCATATTAGCGCTAGAAATAATTAGCAAAATTATGTAAAAATAACGCTTGTTAGCTCTTGTTAATTAAAGTTATTTCATGGAAATATTTGTGAGAATATTTACGATAAATTACTTGTGAAGACTATAAGTAATTTAGACCTATTTGCAATATTGAGCCAAGGTTATAAATAACCAGTAACTAGCTGGTTGCAATTTGTTACTAACCAGTTACTAACAAGTGTTAATAAACTTTTACTAACCAGTTACTAGTTGATATCCTTCTTTTGCCCAAGCAGTGATGCCGCCATCCATAGAGTAAACATTTTCTACACCTTGTGCCATTAAGTCTAAAGCTTGAACTTTAGAAGCATTACCACGATAGCAGTAGAAAATAATCATAGTGTTCTCATCAAAATGTTCAGCTTCTTCATGAAAGTTTTCGGCTGTTAAGTGAACAGCACCTGGAATATGAGCGGCAATATATTCATCTTCGGTACGCATATCGAAAAGACAAATGTTAGCGTTTTCATCAAGAAGTTTTGTTACTTCTTGAATAGAAATAGTTTTTACTTGTTGTAGTCTAGACATAAATATATGTTGTTTTGCTAGGTTGATAAAAAATGAATTAAGTAAAACTTTATGTCATTGTGTAAATGTTACCTACCACAGCGATACAGTTAACAATTAACAAAATAAGATAAAGTTGCACAGGAAGAGTTTTGATGTAGTAAGTAAATATGTGAATAAGCAGATAAGGAAGTAGGTAAATAATTATTGGAAGTATATAAAAACAACAATTACTTACATAAAATTACCAGATAAGCTTACTAATTTTTATTAGCGGAATTACTAGATGAAGAGCTTTCGGTGAATTTTACCTCTTCAGAAACTCTTGCTTCTTCAGAGTTATTTGAGCTTTGAATATTTTCAGCCATATCCTTATTAATGCCTTGAGAAGTTTCAGCATCATTAAAGTTTAAACTTTCAGGCTTAAATACAGGTGTAGTTGCTGCCACTGTTGCCGTTGAAGAACTAAACTTCTCTTTTGGTGATTGACGGTTTTTATTGTAAATGAAGAGATAGATACTTGCTCCAACAATAATACAGTAACCGATTACTGCTAGCCAATCTGGGAAAGTTGTAAAGATAATGAAACCGAAAATAAAATTCCAGATTAAAGAAGTATAACTATAAATACTAATCTCTTTAGCTGGAGCATATTTAAATGAATAGGTTAAGGCAAATTGCCCAATAGCAGAGAAGATACTCGATAGTACTAATAAGAGGTAGTTAAATTCGTTACCTGTAAAACCTTGCCAGTTAGTTATTGTAGGATAAATCATACATACAATGATAAAGCAAGATAAATGGAACATAATTGTTGCTGGGTGTTCACCATTTTGTTTAGTAGTTAGGTAGCGAATACACATATAAGCAATGCTAACTAAAAAAGTACCTGCTAAACCTGCTATGTATGCCCAAATATCTGGATTACTAAATGTAGGTTTAATAATTAGAGCCACACCAATTAAACTAACGACAACAACTAAAGCTTGAATTAAAGTAACTTTTTCTTTTAAAAAGATGGCACATAGAATTAATAGTATTACACTATTAAGTTTAACCATCATGTCTGCGTCGGCTAAGCTAATTATATTTACCGAATAAATATATAACAGCATTGCTAAACCACCAGCAAAAGAACGCAGTATAAGTACTAAAGCATTATTGCGATGACCTAAAAGTTTAACTTCATGGTTTTTCTTTTGTGCACGCTTAACTAAAAAATAAGCAACAATAAATAAACCTATTCCACGAGAAAGTAATTTCTCGTAAGAACTGATATTAGTATTAATTAGTTTAAAACATAAACCCATTAGGGCTAATGCTAGTGCAGATATTAAAGAACAAAGGACTCCTATGCTTAAGTTAGTCATAATTTATTTTTAAATCTAGGTAAAGTTGGAAAGAATAAAAAGGCATGTTGCTATCATTTTATAAAGTTAGTATGGATTAACTTTTTAATGATATAAATATAATCAGCTAATATTCTGGGGAATATGTAAAAAGTAGTTAAATGGTTATATGAATAGCTTAATGATAGAATAGTTATATTAACTATACAAAAGCAGATTATGAAAATTGAAAAATACTAAATTTTCAAAATCTAATTAAAGTTTCTAAATTAATAAAATATATATAAATGC
>NZ_NRJG01000063.1 GCF_003585935.1 Psittacicella hinzii | reverse complement strand
TTTTAAACGATGAATTTATATTTGGCTAGTGATCTAATAAAACCGCAGGTTACTACAAATAGATTTGGTATTTGAGTTTAGTATTTATTAACAACTGATTATTATTTACAATAAGTTGTTAATTCATCAGATTAATAATGGGATTAAGGTTTTATGGATTTTCTAGCAGCATTTTATAAATGGCTCTCAGATAGTTTAAACTTTTTATTACCTATAGCATTACCTGTTGTAGGTTTATTCTTTTTAATTGTTACTAAAGGTGTACAATTTAGATTATTTGGTACAGCTTTTAAAAGCATTTTACGTGTAGATGCCCGCAAATCAATTGATGAGAAAAACATTTCTCCAATGCAAGCATTTATGACCGGTCTAGCTTCACGTGTAGGTACGGGTAATATTGCAGGGGTTGCTTCTGCAATTATGATCGGTGGTCCTGGTGCAGTTTTCTGGATGTGGTTTGCTGCTTTATTAGGGATGGCTTCATCTTTTGCTGAATCATCATTAGCACAGCTATACAAAACTCGTAATAAAGAAGGTGAGTTCGTTGGTGGGCCGGCATTCTACCTAGCACAAGGTTTAAAATTACCATTTGTGGGAGTAATCTTCTCAATTTGTTTAGCTTTCACTTATGGTTTTGCTTTCAACTCAATTCAAGCAAACCAAATTTCTAATACTTTACACTCAGCTTTTAATGTTGAAGTATTAACTACAGGTATTATCATTACCGCTATTACAGCTGCGGTTATTTTTGGTAACCTTAAATATGTATCACGTATTTCTACAAGCATGGTAGGCGTGATGTCAGTAGCTTATATCTTAATCGGTTTAGCAGTATTAGTAGTTAACTACGACAAAATTTTACCGGTATTTGGTTTAATTTTTAGAGAAGCGTTTAATTTAGAAGCTGGTGTTGGTGCATTATTTGGTACTGCAATCACTTACGGTATTAAACGTGGTCTTTTCTCAAACGAAGCTGGTATGGGTTCAGCACCAAACATTGCAGCTACAGCTGCAACACGTCACCCTGCTGAACAAGGCTTTGTACAAATGATTGGTGTTTGTTTTGATACGTTTATTATCTGTACCTTCTCAGCATTAATCGTTTTAACTTCAGGCGTATATAGTACAGGTCAGTATGACAATGCTGCATTAACAACCCAATCTGTTGTACATTCAGTTGGTGGTTGGGGTGCAATTGCCATGTCAATTATCATTTTCTTATTTGCTTTCTCATCGATTGTAGGTAACTTTGCTTATGCCTTATCTGGTTTAAAATACTTTACGCAAAATAAATGGGTGCGTGTAGGCTTTACTTTAGCTGTGTGTGCATTTGTCTTTATTGGTGCGATTTCTAAACCACAATCAGTTTGGGATGCTTCTGATTTATGTATGGCGATTATGACTTTAATTAACTTATTTGCCATTGTTATGTTATGGAAACAAGTTAAATTAATCGTTGACGACTACATCAGACAAAAACGTAAACAAGATAAAAATCCTGAACACGTAATTGAGTTCAACTCTGATTTATATCCTGTATTACGTGATAAAATCTATCACAGTTCAATTTGGTCACGTAAACTTGACGAAAGTCATGATGATCAAATTCACAAAGAAGTTGGTTATAAGATCTTTGGTGAAAACCAAACAGATAACCACCGTTAATTAAAATATGAAAGAAGAGTCCTAAGTGGACTCTTTTTTCGTTTGTAAATGATGACCATTAGTACCTCTGTGCATATTGGCATTTCTCCTAGCTATCAAATATGAGTCTTCAATCTCTAGTATTCATTCCTCAAGTCCCAAGACTAAAACATCAGCCTCATCTAATTTTCTATTCTTCAATCCTCAAGCTTTAATATTTCTTGCCGCAATTCTTTAAGTTCTTAATCCTATTTACTTGCATTAGTTCACGAATTTCATAAGGTGAGCAAAAAATAATTTTAATTATTTTCATTTAGCTTATGCTAATATATACCAGTTATTTATGCTAATTTTTAGAAAAAAGCTCTTAAATATTAAGAGCTTAGCGTAATTAGCTTTTATCACACACTAAAACATATACATATACATTTTACTAACCCCTACTTATAGCTACTCATTGATATCCTAAAGTCTAGGATAGTTGCGAGTTGTTTTTATTATTTGTCTGGGGAATAAATACGACACTTGTGAGTACATAATGGATCTTTTAGAAGCTCTTTATCATAAAGTTGTAGCTGTGATTAACTATGCTAATTTAATGGCTGTAGTTAATTTTCTGCTGCCTATAGCTTTAGTGCTAGCCGGAGCATTCTTCTTTATCGTTACTAAAGGAGTACAAATCCGTCTTTTTGGCACTGCGGTTAAAAGTTTATTTCGTGTAGATGCGCACAAATCAATCGATGAAAACAATATCTCTCCGGTACAAGCTTTTCTTACAGGTTTAGCTTCACGTGTGGGGATTGGTAATATTGCTGGGGTAGCGTCTGCGATTATGGCTGGCGGTCCTGGAGCTATTTTCTGGATGTGGTTTGCAGCCATTTTAGGGATGGCGTCAGCCTTTGCTGAATCATCACTAGCTCAACTGTATAAAACTAAAAACGATAAAGGTGAGTTTGTTGGTGGACCGGCATTCTATATTGCGCAAGGCTTAAAATTACCAACCTTAGGGGTAATTTTCTCTATTTGCTTAGCTTTTAGTTATGGCTTTGCTTTTAACTCGATACAAGCTAACCAAATTGCTAATACTTTACATGCAGCTTTTGCGGTAAATGAGCAAGTTACAGCCATTATTGTAACTGTTATTACCGCAGTGGTAATTTTTGGTAGTCTGAAAGCTGTAACTAAAGCTTCTTCTGGCTTAGTGGTAGTAATGTCGTTAGCTTACCTTGGTATTGGTTGTGCAGTTTTAATCGTTAACTACCAAAACATAGGTCCGGCATTTGAAGCAATTTTTGCAGGAGCATTCGACCTTAAAGCTGGTCTTGGCGGTTTATTTGGAACGGCGATTTCTTACGGGATTAAACGTGGTTTATTCTCAAATGAAGCAGGTATGGGTTCAGCGCCTAATATTGCCGCAACCGCAGCAACTCGTCACCCAGCTGAACAAGGCTTTGTACAAATGATTGGGGTATGTTTTGATACTTTTATTATTTGTACTTTCTCGGCATTAATTGTTTTAACTACGGGCTTATATATGCACGGTACTTATGACAATGCAGCTCTAACAACACAATCAGTTGTACACTCGTTAGGTGGTTGGAGTGCTATTGCCATGTCAATAATTATTTTCCTCTTTGCTTTCTCTTCAATTATCGGTAACTTCGCTTACGCAGTTTCAGGCTTAAAATACTTTACCCAAAGTAAAGCTTTACGTTTTCTCTTTGCTCTATGCGTATGCTTTTTCGTGTACCTTGGTTGTATTTCTTCACCAACTTCGGTTTGGAATGCTGCCGATTTATGCATGGCAATTATGACTTTCTTAAACTTAATTGCAATCGTTCTTCTATGGAAGCAAGTTAAACTAATTATTGACGACTATACTCGTCAACGCGGTAAACAAAAACAAGATCCTAATTATCAAATTATCTTTAATTCTGATCTCTATCCAGCATTACAAGATAAGATTTACCACACTTCAATTTGGTCACATAAGTTTGATGAAACCCATGATGATCAAATTCATAAAACAACAGGTTACAAAGTTTTTGGCACAAACGAAACTGATAACCATCGTTAATTAAACAAAATAAATCCCCAACTGAAATCATTTCGGTTGGGGATTTTTTGAGGTCTATAAACTGTCACGCCATGCTTTAAGACTAGCTACTTGTTCTGGTTTTACATAACCTAAAGTTTGCGCTTGGTTAATTAAAGCGTCATAAGAGGTTAAGGTATATAACGGACACTTAGCTTGCGTAAAAGCATTGTTTGCTTTATCTAAGCCATAAGTAAAAATAGCTACAACACCTAATACTTGTGCCCCATCCTGTTTTAGAGCTTGTACTGCACCTAAAGAAGATACACCTGTAGAAATTAAATCTTCAATTACAATAACTTTTTGTTGCGGAGTGATTTTCCCTTCAATTTGATTAGTTTTGCCGTGTTTTTTCTTAGCATCGCGTACATACACCATAGGTAAGTTTAAAAGCTCACTAACCCATGCTGCATGCGGAATACCAGCCGTAGCTGTACCAGCAATAACTTCTACGTCGGGAAAATGCTGCTTAATAAGTTCAACCATCCCCAGAGCAACATCTTTACGAATATTGGGATAACTCATAGTTAAACGGTTATCACAATAAATAGGTGAGCGAATGCCAGAAGTCCAAGTAAAGTAATTTTCTACTTCTGGACGTAATTCTACGGCTTTAATAGCTAATAGATGTTGCGCAATTTTTGCAGCTAAAGTCGTCATATAAACCTCTAATGCGTGAAACGGATAATCTTCAAAAGTAAAAATAAGATGTTCTTAAGCAGTTAAAAGTCGGTGCTTAAAAATAAAATTAATAAGTAGTAAAAATCGGTGCTTAAAATGTAAAGGTTAAATATCAATGAATAAGTATTAAAAGTTTGATTTGTTTTTGCAAGCTATGCTGTAAACTCTTGCACAAATTTGTCATATGCGGCTACTGGATCATTAGCGCGTGTAATTGGACGTCCAACGACAATATATGACGCACCTTGCTGCTTCGCAAAGGCTGGAGTTGCAACTCTTTGTTGATCACCAACTTGATCTTGAGCGCCACGAATACCTGGGGTAACTTTTAAGAAGTCTGCACCACAAACTTGGCTAATTTGTGCAGCTTCTTGTGCCGAACAAACAACGCCATCAAGACCAGCTTGTTGACTAATTTTTGCATAACGTAATACACTCACGAGTAATGAGCCACTTATGCCTTGTTGTTCGTGCATTTGTTGTTCTGAAGTTGAAGTTAATTGTGTAATCGCAATGACTTTAGTGTCAGGACTTCCTCCATCGATCATGCCTTGCTTAGCAGCAGTAAGCATAGCCATGCCCCCTGCTGCATGCACGGTTAAAAGATCAATTTTAAATTGCGCTAAGCCTTTGGCAGCACCATACACCGTATTAGGAATATCGTGTAATTTAATATCAAGAAAGATTTTATGTCCTAAAGCCTTGATATGCGCAAGAATACTCGGACTATTTTGTAAATAGAGTTCCATTCCTACTTTGACAAATAAACTTCGATTATCAAATTGCTGTAAAAACTCTAAAGTTTGCGTGCTAGTTGGAAAATCCAAGGCAATAATAACTTGTGACAAAATTTACTCCTTCTTGCTCTTAATGCAAATGATTATTAAGTGGTTAAAATTAAAGATTAGGCTGTTTTCCAAGCACGATCTTTAAGCTCAAGAATATGCTCGACTTTTAATTTATCAAGAATAGTTTCGAGTTGCTGAATAATTTTTGGACATACCCATGGGTCAGTAAAGTTAGCTGTACCAATAGCTACGGCACTAGCACCAGCAGAGATATAATCAATAACATCCCAAGCATCCATAACTCCTCCCATGCCAATAATCGGGATCTTAACCGCTTGTGCTACTTGATATACCATGCGAATAGCTACAGGTTTAACTGCTGGACCAGACAAACCACCGGTTTTATTGGCAATAATAGGTTTACCGCTCTTAGGATCTAAACGCATGCCAATTAAGGTATTGATCATGGTTAAGCCATCAGCACCAGCAGCTTCTACGGCTTTTGCCATAGCGACAATATCTGTAACGTTTGGTGAGAGTTTTACATACACAGGCACGGCAGATACTGCTTTCACCGCTTTAACTAAAGCTGCAGCTGTTTCAGGATCTGTACCAAATTGAATACCACCACATTTAACGTTGGGGCAAGAGATATTTAACTCTAGAGCTTTAACATTAGGAGCTTGACTAATAAGACGTGATACCTCTACATAATCTTCGATAGTCGAACCGGCAACATTAGCAATAATTGGTACATCATAAGCTTCTAAGGCTGGAAGTTTAGTTGCCATAATCTCATGCACGCCAGGATTTTGTAAGCCAATAGCATTTAACATGCCTGAAGCTGTTTCAGCTACTCGTGGCGTAGGATTACCAAATCTAGGTTCAAGAGTTGCGGCTTTAATCATAATCGCTCCGAGCTGACTAAGATCATAATAGTCTGCATACTCTAAACCAAAAGCAAAGCATCCCGAAGCTGGTATAATAGGATTTTTTAACTCTAATCCTGGAAGAGATACCTGTAAGCGTTTACTCATAATTATTAAAAGTTAAATCTTTAGCGTTAAAAACCGGACCATCGTAACAAATGCGTTTAGTTTGTCCGTGAACATCTTTACAAACACAAGCGTAACAAGCTCCAACTCCACAAGCCATGCGCTCTTCAAGAGAGACGTAGCCAGGTTTAGTTTCTTGTTGCGCTAGGGCTGCTAACATAGCTGTTGATCCACAAGCATAGTAAGCATCATAGTCAAGTTTAAATTCTTTAATTGCTTGGGTTACAAAACCTTTAAAACCTTGGGAGCCGTCAACCGTACAAATAATAGTTTGTCCCAGAGCAGCAAACTTGTCAGCATAAAACACATCTTCTTTAGTTGCAAAACCAAGCACGTGGATGGTTTTTACTCCGCGTTGAGCAAATTGCAGCGCTAGTTCATACAAAGGTGGTACACCAATGCCTCCACCAACTAACAAAGCAGTTTGTCCGACCTCTAAGCTACTAATGTCAAAACCTTTACCTAGTGGACCAAGAACATCTAGTTCGCTGTGAGGAGCTAAGGCTGCTAGAGCCTTAGTTCCTGCACCTTGTGCGCGATAGATGATCGTAAATTGCTCCTTTTCAGGCATGATTTGGCAAATGGATAGCGGACGACGTAACATGAACTCTGTTCCTTGTCCAATGCGAATATTTACAAATTGTCCAGGTTGTAGCATGTTTGCAACTTGCGTACTTTGTAAAGTGAGTAAGTAAATATCACGTGCTAGACGTTCTTGTGAGATTATCTTAGCCATAAGTTTGCCTTACTGTAACGGATTAATTTGAAACGAACGAGATTCAAGTACGGCAAGCAGAGCATTAGCTGTATCTAATGAAGTGAGAGAGATAATCCCTTGCTCAACTGCTGCGCGTAAGATCTTAAATGCATCATCTAGCGCTGAACGCTCAGTTCCTGAAGCGTTGATAATAATATCGACCTGTCCAGCATGAATTGTATCTACTACAGAATGCTCTTGTCCGATTTTACCTACTTGCGTTACGCGTAAACCATGCGAACTAAAGTATTTAGCCGTCCCTTCAGTAGCAAAAATGCTATAACCTAAAGCCGCAAAGCGTTGAGCTAAACTTAGAGCTTCATCTTTAGCTTGTTCACAAATCGTAAAGAGCACATTCCCTACGTCACGATTGAGTTTCATCCCTGCAGCGACTAACCCTTTATATAGAGATTTTTCAAGGATTAAGTCCATACCCATAACTTCACCAGTTGATTTCATTTCTGGACCAAGGCGCGTATCTACATCTTTAAGTTTTTGGAAACTAAATACTGGGACTTTAGTGTAAACACCTTTTACAGGCGTTACTAAACCTGTACTAAAACCTAAATCTTGTAGTTTTTGCCCTAAAATAGCTTGCGTTGCGAGTTTAGCCATAGGTAAATGTGTAATCTTACTTAAGAATGGCACGGTACGTGAAGCACGTGGATTTACTTCTAGCACATACACTTGCCCGTCAGAAATTACATACTGAATATTAATTAAACCAACAATTTCTAAACCTTTAGCTAAAGCAATGGTGTAATCAGTTAAAGTTTGAATTTGCTCGGCACTTAAGTTTTGCGGTGGGTAAACGGCAATCGAGTCTCCAGAGTGCACCCCAGCACGTTCAATGTGCTCCATAATCCCAGGGATAACTACAGTTTCGCCATCGCAAATAGCATCTACTTCAACTTCTTTCCCAATTAAGTAGCGGTCGGTTAATACTGGGTATTCAGGACTAGCTTTAACGGCTGTAGCCATATAGTGACGTAACTCTTGTTCGTTATACACTATTTCCATAGCCCGACCACCAAGGACATATGACGGACGTACGAGGACTGGATAACCAATTTGTGCCGCATTTTTAACAGCAGTTTCAGTATCAGTAGCTGTTTTGCCTAATGGCTGTGGGATTTGTAGTTTTTGTAAGAGTAATTCAAATTTGTCACGGTTTTCGGCATTATCAATTTGTTCGAGCGAGGTTCCAAGAATTTTTACTCCACGGGCTGCGAGTTTACTTGCTAAATTAATTGCCGTTTGTCCACCAAACTGTACAACCACACCTAATGGTTGTTCGTGTTCAATAATCGCCATTACGTCTTCAACAGTTAGCGGTTCAAAATATAACTTATCTGAGATACTAAAATCGGTCGAAACTGTTTCAGGGTTATTATTGACAATAATAGCTTCGTAACCAGCTTGACGAATGGCTAAAACCGCATGCACGGTCGCATAGTCAAACTCAACCCCTTGCCCAATACGAATTGGACCAGAACCTAATACTAGGATTTTAGGTTTAGTTGAAACTTGGGATTCGTTTTCTTGTTCATAGGTTGAGTAGAAGTATGGGGTATTGGAAGTAAATTCTGCTGCACAAGTATCTACCATTTTGAAAACCGGAGTAATTTGGTGCTCTTTACGTAAAGCATTTACTTGTTCTTCAGTCATTTGCCAACGGTGAGCAATAGTTTTATCACTAAAACCTAAACGTTTAGCGTAGTGTAATAATTCGATATTGCCTACATTAGCTTTTAATTCATGCTCGATAGTAATAATATGTTGCATTTTATTTAAAAAGAACATATCAATTTGCGTGAGCTCATGAATTTGCTGCGGACTAATGCCACGACGTAATGCTTCACCAATAAAAAACAGACGTTCATCACCAGCTTTCTTAATGCGCTTAAGAATATAATCCAGACTAAACTCTTCACCATTAGGTAAGCCTAAGTGATGTACTCCATATTCAAGTGAACGTATGGCTTTTAGTAGACTCTCTTCGTAAGTACGACCGATAGCCATCACTTCCCCAGTGGCTTTCATTTGCGTGCCAAGGAAACGATCGGCATGTTCGAACTTATCAAATGGGAAACGAGGGATTTTCGTAACTACGTAATCTAAAGTTGGTTCAAAGCAAGCTTTAGAACTTAAAGTAACTGGATTGGTAATTTCATCAAGCGTTAAGCCCACGGCAATTTTGGCTGCAATTTTAGCAATCGGATAACCTGTAGCTTTAGACGCTAAAGCTGAAGAACGACTTACACGTGGATTTACTTCAATAATGTAGTAATTGAACGAATGAGGATCTAAAGCAAGTTGCACATTACATCCGCCTTCAATTTTTAGCGCACGAATAATTTTTAAGGAAACGTCACGTAACATGTGATATTCCTTATCCGTAAGCGTTTGTGATGGAGCTACCACAATCGAGTCACCAGTATGAATACCAACTGGATCGATATTCTCCATATTACATACCACGATAGCCGTATCTTTACTATCACGCATTACTTCATATTCGATTTCTTTGTAACCAGCAATAGATTTTTCTAATAAGCATTGTTTTACTGGAGAATAATGTAAGCCCGAGCTGACAATTTCTTCAAGGTCTTGTTGGTTATAACAAATACCCCCGCCAGTACCACCCATGGTAAAAGCTGGACGCACAATTACCGGATAACCAATTTGTTCCACAAAGGCTTTAGCCTGCTCAATATTGTGGACAATTTCTGATTCAGGTACAGGCTCACCTAATTCACGCATTAAATCACGAAACAGTTCACGGTCTTCGGCTTGTTTAATCGACTCTAAGCTTGTACCAAGAAGTTTTACTCCACATTCATCTAGCACGCCAGCCTGATGTAATTGGACAGCGAGGTTTAATCCGACCTGTCCGCCTAGAGTTGGTAATAAAGCATCCGGACGTTCTTGACGAATAATGCGACTCACAAATTCTAGGGTTAAAGGTTCAATGTAAACCTTATCCGCAATTTCCTTATCAGTCATGATCGTTGCAGGATTAGAGTTTACTAAAATTACTTTATAACCTTCTTCACGTAAAGATAAACAAGCTTGTGTACCTGCATAGTCAAATTCAGCAGCTTGTCCGATAATAATTGGACCTGATCCAATAACCAGAATAGTTTGAATGTCTTGACGTTTTGGCATTTAATTATTCTTAAGCTTGTTTACGTGATTTGCGACTAATAAATTCTTGCATATTTGCTAGAAATTGATTGAATAAGTAGTTAGCATCATGAGGACCAGGAGCTGCTTCAGGGTGATATTGCACCGAGAACACTGGGTACAATTTATGACGCACTCCCTCACAAGTTTGGTCGTTTTCTGAAATGTGCGTTAATTCGAGGTCTGTGTTCGATAAAGAAGCTATATCAACGGCATAACCATGGTTTTGTGAAGTGATATCCACTTTACCCGTGAGTAGATTTTTTACAGGGTGATTCGCGCCACGATGTCCGAATTTTAATTTATAGGTTTTTGCACCAGCAGCTAAACTAATAAGTTGGTGTCCCATACAAATCCCAAAAATTGGTACTTGCGGGATTAATTCCTTAATCGTAGCAATAGTTTCAGGTACATCGGTCGGATCACCTGGACCATTAGTTAACATTACTCCGTCTGGACTTAAACGCATAATTTGCGCAGCACTTGCATTATGAGGGACAACTACTACATCACACCAGCGTTGACTTAATTCGCGTAAGATCCCAGATTTCATTCCTAGATCTACTAGCACCACACGATAACCACGTCCAGCTGCAGGATAAGCTGATTTGGTCGATGTTTGAGTGATTTGATCGGTTGGGAGTACGGTTTGCTGTAAGCGTGCCACGAGTGTCGCCGGATCTTGCTCAAGATCGGTAATAATGCCTTTGATAGTACCAAATTCCCGAATTTTACGAGTTAAAGCGCGAGTATCTACTCCAGCAATACCTGGAATACCTAATTCTTGCAACACTTGATCTAAGGTAAATTCAGCACGAAAATTTGACGGTTTCGGACATACTTCCCGCACTACCATGCCCTTAATCGAAGGAGTTATAGTCTCAAAATCATTGCGATTAATCCCGTAATTACCAATTAGAGGATAAGTAAAGGTAATAATTTGTCCGTTATATGAGGGATCTGAAAGAGTTTCTTGGTAACCGGTCATGCCCGTATTAAATACCACTTCTCCTACACTTTCAACATTTGCGCCAAAAGCATAGCCTTTAAATACCGTACCATCTGCAAGTACTAATTGACGATTAAAACGATACATATTTATCCTTAAAACTAGAATTGGTAATTTGGATCTTGGTAAGCGATTTTGCCGGCTGCAATAGTTAATACCGGCATGCCGTACACTACTTGCCCGCTATAAGGAGTATTACGTCCTTTCGAAAGGAATTGTTCAGGATCAATTTGCCATGATTTTTCTAAATCAATAATTACGATATCGGAACTTGCTCCTGGATTTAGCGTACCGTATGGTAGATCAAAAGTTTGCGCCACTTTAGCAGACATAGCATTTAATAAAAACTCTAAGCTCATAACACCTGTTTTTACAAAGTGTGTATACATTTGCGCGAAAGCTGTTTCCGAACCTACAATCCCAAAAGCCGCTTTAGTCATTGATCCTTGTTTTTCTTCTAAAGCATGCGGAGCATGATCGGTAGCAATACAGTCGATAGTTCCGTCAAGTAAACCTTGAATTAAAGCTTCTTGGTCTTCTTTAGCACGTAATGGAGGATTCATTTTCCACATTCCATCATCGTGCGGAATATCCATATCATGACTAATTAGGTGATGTGGACATACTTCACAAGTTACATGAATGCCTGCTTGTTTAGCATCACGAATTACTCTTACTGATTCTTTGGTTGAAACATGGCATACGTGATAATGACAATTTGCTGCTTCGGCGAGTAAAACATCGCGAGCGATTTGTACCGATTCACAAATAGATGGAATGCCTGGTAATCCTAATTCGTGTGATCTTTGTCCGCAATGCATGCATCCGCCATGAATTAAGCTATTCTCTTCACAATGAGCAACTATCGGTTTGTTTAAATTTGCAGCCACTTTCATGGACTGGTACATCATATTAGCGTCTTGCACCCCACGACCGTCGTCTGAAAAGGCAAAAACATGTGGGGCTAATTCTTGGAAATCAGCATACTCTTGTCCTAATTCTCCTTTAGTAATAGCGCCATAAGGGATTGCTCGAATTACACTATCTTTAGCGATTAGGTCAAGTTCGAGTTGTAAATTAGCTAAAGTATCAGGAACCGGATTTAAGTTTGGCATTGGCATTACTGTTGTAAAGCCCCCACGAGCCGCGGCACGTGAAGCCTGATAAATGGTTTCTTTATGACTAAAACCAGGTTCGCGCCAGTGTACGTGCACATCAATAAAGCCTGGAGCAACAATTTTACCAGCTAAGTTAAGAACTTGCGTTTGGTTATTGCGAGGGAGATTTTTGCCTATCGCAACAATTTGTTGTCCATCAATTAAGATATCAGTCTCGACGAATTTATCATTAAGTAATACTTTGCCGTTAGTAAGTAAGAGCATGGAATTTCCTAATCTGAATTAAGTAAAAAAGTCAAATCAAAAATAAGTAAACTTAAATTTATGCAGAGTATGTAAAAGCTAAAATAAGTTAGAACTATATAAGTTAAGTTGTGTAACCTCGTGTGGAGAGTAAGTAAAAATAACTTTGTCTCTAGAGATTATTTTCTTTAATGATTAGTTCAAGAATCGCTTGACGCATAAACATGCCATTTTGCATCTGGGTAAAGATTTTACTCTTAGGTGCTTCAACTAGCGCACTCGCAATTTCCACATCTCTATTTACCGGAGCTGGGTGTAAAATAATTGCTTGCTCTGCCAATAGGTTGTAGTTTTCTAGAGTAAGAGCGTAATCTTTGCGATAAGTATCTAAATCAAAAGCTACACTACCATCATGTCTTTCGTGTTGTACACGTAAGAGCATACAAACATCTAGTTCAGGTAAAATTTGTTTAAGGTTTACAACCGGTTGTAAAGTTGGATCTGTAAATTCCGGTGGACAAACAAAACTAACTTGCGCCCCCAGACGGGTTAAAGCGTGGTAATTTGAATGAGCAACGCGCGAATTTTTAATATCACCAATAATGGCAACTTTTAAGCCCTCAAACTTCCCAAAGTTCTCATAGATCGTCATTAAATCTAAGAGACATTGCGATGGATGTTCACCACTACCATCTCCACCTGAAATTAAAGGGATAGTTAAATTAGTAAGTTCTTGGTAGTAAGCATTTTGGCTATGACGCACTATTAAAATTTTGCAGCCCAACATTTCCATGGTTTTGCAAGTGTCGTATAAAGATTCACCCTTATTTACCGAACTATGGCTAACATCAAAATTAATTACTTGTAACCCTAAGTGTTTTTGCGCAATTTCAAAACTATGTTTCGTACGAGTTGAGTTTTCGAAAAATAAATTAGCTACATATAAATCTGGACGCTGAAGCGGTTTAGCGCTACCATTCTTTAATGATAGGGCTCGCTGAATCAGCTCCATAATCTGGTTGGTAGTTAAATTATTCATGCTAACTAAATTGAACATAATTTTTCCTCAAAATTGCGCATAAAAAAACACCCTTGCAGTGCAAGGGTGTACAATCGTAGAACTCTAGTCGAACAGACTAAAGTTAAGAATTGCCTTTAACCTGAATAACGCTATATATTCCTCAGATCTTATTCCAATGCCCCCTATGGATTAGAAAATATCCAAAATGATTCTATAGGTTATCTCAAGTAAAAGATGCAAAATCTAAATTGTTACTTATTCCTTGCTGATCTCTCTGGATCAATTTAAAAGAATAGATTGTTTTAACAAATGGTGATTTGATCAATACCATCTACTTCTTGTAAATAAACACTTATGTTCTCTTTACGTGAAGTTGGAATATTTTTTCCGATAAAATCTGCACGTATTGGTAATTCACGATGCCCGCGATCCACCATAACGGCTAAACGAATGGCATTTGGACGTCCCGCATCCATAATGGCATCCATTGCCGAACGAATCGTTCGTCCGGTGTATAAAACATCATCAACAATAATAACGGTTTTATCTGTTAATGAAGTTTGAAATGAATTCTGTATTTGGGGAATTAAATTTGCTGAGCGATCACGATCATCACGATAAGGAGTAATGTCTAAACTTTCGAGTGGAATATTAACTCCTTCGATGTCTAGAATTAACTGTTGTAAACGAGCAGCTAAATACTCTCCGCGACGCTTAATGCCAACTAACACTAAGTCGTGGACATTAACCCCTTTTTCAAGGATTTCGTGTGCTATACGCGTGAGCGTACGCTTAATGATATTA
Organism: Psittacicella hinzii; assembly: GCF_003585935.1. Classification (GTDB taxonomy): domain Bacteria; phylum Pseudomonadota; class Gammaproteobacteria; order Enterobacterales; family Psittacicellaceae; genus Psittacicella; species Psittacicella hinzii. Next base: position 13,723 of record NZ_NRJG01000063.1, on the reverse strand, counting down.
TGATCATAAAGTACGCGTTCAGTCATATAAATTCCTTTTAAATTTCTAGCGTTAGATTATAGCACATTAAAAATCTTTTGCAAGAGACAAATTTATTAAAATTATCTCTTATGTTCATGATCTAGTGCTATGATCTAATTCTCTAAAGAAAAATACTAAAATAATCGGGAAAAATCCTAACTCTGCGAGTTAGGATTTTTCATCTACAAGTAAGTTAAATCTTACTCATTGATCATAATACGTGAAATACGACCAGCTTGTTCTTCTTCCGGACGGATAGTTAAAACTTCTACACCACCAGGAATAATCACTAATTGGTGTTCGTATTGTGCAGAGTTTTTCTTATCACGAGTTACCGAAGTCCAACCATCTTTTAAAGTACGGTCACGCCAGTCACCGGCATTGATCATTGGTTCGATTGTGAATACCATGCCTTCTTCCATTACCACACTTACATCGTTTGGATAGTGGTAAACTTCTGGTTGACCATGGAACTCTTCACCAATTCCGTGTCCGATGTACGAACGTACAATCGAGAAACTGTGTGGATTTACTACTTTATAAATGGCATCACCAATCTCAGTTAGATTTGCGCCTGGCTTACATACGCGAATTGCAGCATATAATGCTTCTTGGGTCGCATCTACTAGTTCTTGGGTACGTGCATTTACTTGTCCTACCACAAACATTTTTGAGGTATCACCGTAGTAACCATCTTTAATTACGGTTAAGTCGATATTAATAATATCACCTTCACGTAAGCGTACTTTATCACTTGGAATTCCATGACAAATAACTTCATTAATTGAAGTACAAATTGACGCTGGGAAGCCGTGATAATTTAAACATGCTGGAGTTACTTTGTGCACATTAACCATATAGTCATGTGCTAAACGATCTAATTCTAAAGTAGTTACTCCAGGTTTTACATAAGGTTCAATGTACACTAAAACGTCAGCTGCCACGCGACAAGCTTCACGAATTTTAGCAATTTCTTCAGGAGTATAAATAGGTACTCCGTCTTTACGTTTTGTACTCATTGAGTTTTAACCTAAAATTATTTCGAACGTTTTTGAGGAATATGCGCAACACAAGTATCTTCAAACTCTTGCAGTTTAGCAATAATTTGCTCGGTATCTGGATGGTCTAATTCTTTCCAAGTGTAAGAGAAAAAGAACGTAAAACCTTCAATACTTGCAAAAATCTCCCATTGTTCTTGGTTTAGCGCCTTGATTGCATATTCTGTATAGATATGATACAACCATTGCGAAGGTTCCATACAGTCAATACCAAAAGGCTCTTTATAATGGCGTTGTGCCATAGTAATAGGCTTGGTGCTAAGAACCGTAGATTTTTTAAGTAGAGCTTGAATGTGTTTTAATTGCGCAATTAATTGATTACGAATTTGTGAATTCATAGTTTAATTATTTTAACCAAGTATGCACATAAGCTAAAGCTTCAACTAATTGATCGCTAGTAATATTCGTAAACTTCTCGGCAGTCGCAAAAGCATTACGTAATTGATTAATTGTCGTTTTATCCGCAAAATCAGGATAGATGCTTTTTTGGGCTTTAAGATTACTTACAACCGTACTAGTAATAGTTGAAAGTTGTAATTGTTCGATATCTTTACCTTCAGCAGCTAATTTATTTAGAGCCTCTACCATCACCGTCATAAAGGTATCTAGTTGTTTAAGGTAAATATCTAATTGCTTAGCAAATAGTTGTCTTTGTTCACTTGTTTTATCAAGTAACAAGTTCTCAAAGTACTTAACTTGGCTAACTAAAGTTTGTTGGGTAAAATTGGTAAAACTATGGCGATTGAACACGTCTGCAAAATAGTACGCAAAACCGTTTAATTGTTCATCACTAATATTTTTTTCTAGTTTAATCGCAGCAAGTGCAGGAGCAATAAAGCAGTGTTCAATATTATTACGGTAATAGTTAAATTCAGCAAGAGCTGCTTTTTTAACTTTAAGTTGTCCGTTTTCGTTGCTAATATTGTCTTTGCCTACTTTCACAACCGCTTTAACAATATTCTCGGCACTAGTTTTACTAATGTCGTAGCCTGGATTAAATTGTAAAGTATGTTGTAATACTAACTGCATAAAGTTAATATCTTTACATATTTGTTTATACTCAAACTCCCCATTAGTTTGGAAAATCACACTAGAGAATAAAGCTTTATGTGAAATGCTAGCATTACTATTAATAGCTACAGCAATATCTTGCGCTAGTTCTTGCGATACTTTATCGAAAGCTACTTTATTGATTTTATTGCCTTTACTTTCTTCTAACCAATTAGGCCAATGACGCGTAAAGTAATTGCTGATCATAATTGGCTTAGCAAAGTTAACATGTACTTTACCTTGGTATTTTAGTTTACGTAGATTACGTAAAACTAATAAAGCACTTTCTTTGGCTTTACTTTTACCTTGTAGCTCTTGGACGTACGTAGCCGATTCAAATACTTTATCGTAAGCAATGAAAATAGGCACATAGTACTGATTCATTTCAGGACTACGTAAAAAGGCTTCTAAAGTCATGTTTAGCATCCCTGTTTTAGGTAATGATAAACGACCTGTACGTGAACGTCCACCTTCAATAAAGAACTCGATATCTTGACGCGCTTTTACTAATTGTGCAATGTAGTTTTTGAAAATAACAGCATAAAGATAGTTATTAAAACTACGACGTAAGAAGAAAGCACCACCACGACGGAAAATCTTACCAATTGGCCAGAAGTTTAAGTTAACTCCGGCTGCAATATGAGGAATTTTAATCCCACCATACTCATTAAGGATATAACTTAAGAGTAAGTAGTCAATATGAGAGCGGTGAGTAGGTACGTATGTTAGAGAAACTTTATTATGATTAAATAAAGTGTCTTGAATTTGTTCTAAACCACGTACTTCAATGCCCGAGTAAAAACGTTGCCACAGTTTACGTAAGACATAATCGTATTTTTTCATGGTTGAAAAGCGCGGGTCTGCAGCAATTTCATCAATGATCTCTAATGATTTGTCTTGTTGTAATTTAAACTCAAGCGTATTTTGTAATAAGTCAGCTTTTTCTTTTTTGCAAGTTAAAAGAATAGCATCTTGTACTACTGGATCTTGAATAACTTGTTCGAGTAATTGCTTACGGCTTGGTAAAGGGCGATTACTATTACGACGCTCGAGAATTAAACGATATTGGGCATTTAAATAGGCAGCTAAGTTCTTACTAAAGAACGTAACTTGAGCTGGACTTAAATCTGTTAAAAATTCAACTTGATTTAAATCTTGCGTAGCTTGTTTAATTTGTTTGAGATCTAAGCCTGCTAGTTGGTTAGCATCACTCGAAAGCATAAGCGAACTTAAATCGCGTAAGCTTATTATTTGATAAAGATTAATAAACGCAAATTTGCGTAAGCGCCAGAAGGTTTTAATATTTGCCCACCAGCGAGTTGAACCTTGAACTTGGGCATCTAGGCTTGGTTTTTCAATTAAGTTTGTTCCCCAGTGTGGATAGACAAACACTAATTGTACTTGATCGCCTAGAGCATATAATTCTTGTAATTTTGCAACTAAATCGGGATGTTGTGGATTAGTTTCAACACTTAAATATTCCCCGTGTTGCAAAAAGATTACCGGAGCATTATTAAAAGATCCGTATTTCGTATGTGTAAGTAAATCGGTCTGCCAAGGTAAATTATGCTTGGCTACAGTCGCTGCTAAAGATTCTAAAGCCAAACTTGTATCATAAGGCAAGACATATACTACTTTTTGTTGATCAGACGTAGCTAATTGTTTTACCTCTTGGCTGACAATAGATCTTAAACGCGTTAAAAATTTAAATAAAAATTTTACCATAAGGATACGAGCTCAAAAATTGAACTACTGGTTGTTACAAAAAAGAAAAGTTAATAAGCTAGAGGAGCTCTAGCTTATTAACTTTAGCAACAACTTATTTTTTTCGTAATGTTGGGAAAAGGATTACATCACGAATTGACGGTTGGTTAGAAAGGATCATAACTAAACGATCAATACCAATACCCTGTCCTGCAGTTGGAGGTAGTCCTTGCTCTAGAGCATTAATAAAGTCTTCATCATAGTCCATAGCTTCATCGTCACCTAAATCTTTAGCTTTTAATTGATCTTGGAAACGTTGTGCTTGGTCTTGAGCATCGTTTAACTCTGAGTAACCATTACCGATTTCACGACCACCGATAAAGAATTCGAAACGATCGGTAAATAATGGGTTTTCGTCGTTTTTACGAGCTAATGGTGAAACTTCTAAAGGATAAGAGTAAATGAAAGTTGGTTGAATTAAGTGATGTTCAGCTACTGCTTCAAATAATTCACTAATGCAACGACCATGACCCCATGATTTTTCACGTTTCACACCACGTTGTGCTAATAGTTGTTCACAAGTTGCTTCGTCCAGAATTTGCTCTTCAGTAATTTCTGGCGCATATTTGCAAATAGCTTCAATCATGCTTAAACGTTGGTATGGCCCTTTGAAGTTGAATACTTGCTCACCATAAGGAACATCTGTAGTACCAAGAATATCTAAAGCTAATTTTTCTAGTAATTCTTCTACTAGTAACATGTTGTCATATACATTAGCATAAGCTTGATACCATTCTAACATCGTAAATTCAGGGTTGTGTCTTACAGACATCCCTTCGTTACGGAAGTTACGGTTTAATTCGAATACGCGTTCAAAACCACCTACTACTAGACGTTTTAAATATAATTCTGGCGCAATACGTAAGAACATATCTTGATCTAGAGTATTGTGGTGCGTAATAAATGGACGAGCCGCTGCCCCCCCTACAATAGAGTGAAGCATTGGAGTTTCAACTTCTAAGAAGTCACGTTCTATTAAGAAGTTACGAATCCCTGAAATAACTTTTGAACGGATTACAAAAGTTTTGCGTGTATCTTCGTTCATAATTAAGTCAAGGTATCTTTGACGATAACGTGTTTCTTGGTCTTCTAAGCCGTGGAATTTATCCGGTAACGGACGTAAAGCTTTAGTTAGAATTTGAAACGAAGTTGCGCGAATTGTTAATTCACCAGTTTTAGTTTTGAAAACTGTACCTTCAACCGCAACGATATCGCCTAAATCAGTTAAATCTTTAAAGTAATCGAAAGCTTGTTCACCTAAAACATCTTTAGCTAAATAAGCTTGGATACGTCCCTTAGCATCTTGAATTGAGATAAAAGCCGCTTTACCCATGTTACGCTTAAACATTACACGACCGGCAATTTTAGCAGGGTTAGCTTGTTCTTTTAAAGTATCTGCGTCTACTTGGTCATACTTTTGGTGAAGATCTACTGAATAGTGATCACGTTTAAAAGTATTAGGAAAAGCAATGCCACGTGCACGTAACTCATCTAATTTTTGCACACGAGCTTCAAATTCATTAGCAACGTCAGTAGAATGCTGTTGTTCAAGATTTTGATTTGACATAGGGATTAATTAATAACTATTTGAATAAAATTGTTCTAAAACCCGCTTAACGAGGTTTAGAGCAGGTTTATTATATGAAAACTAGAGGCTTTTGTCGTGGCTAATTAAGCTATCGATACGACAAAAGTATCTATATATTTTAGCACAAAACTTAAATTTTACCCAAGAAAAAAGCAGGTTAGCTTTGGTTAACCTGCATGCATATTATGATTTTTGTAGATTGCTATTAAGACAACCTTTGAGCTTAGTATATACCAATATACTATGGCAATGCAATTTTTTTAAATTTATCTCGAATAACTATTTTGTATATCCAAACTAATTTTATACGCCCATTTTTAGTTGAGCTTCGATAAATTTATCCAGATCACCATTTAAGACTGCTGTAGGATTCGAAGATTCAACTCCAGTACGCATATCTTTGATACGTGAATCATCGAGCACGTATGAGCGAATTTGTGATCCCCAAGAGTTATCAGCTTTATTATCAGCAACTTCTTGTTGTTCAGCACGACGTTTATTCATCTCTAGTTCGTATAAACGCGATTTTAATTGCTTCATACAGATTTCACGGTTTTGGTGCTGCGATCTTGATTGTTGCGATTGCACAACGATCCCGGTTGGAATATGGGTAATACGCACTGCTGATTCAGTTTTGTTAACGTGTTGTCCACCTGCACCTGAAGAGCGATATACATCTTGTTTTAGATCGGCAGGATTGATGTTAATTTCAAAGCTATCATCAATTTCTGGATGCACATACACCGAAGCGAAAGAAGTGTGACGTTTATTATTGGCATCGAACGGACTTTTACGTACTAAACGATGTACTCCAGTTTCGGTACGTAAATAACCAAAAGCATATTCACCTTCAAGATATAGCGTAGCTTGTTTAGTGCCTGCAGTATCACCAGGTGTACGATCGATTTCGCTAACTTTAAAGCCTTTACTTTCAGCCCATTTAATATACATACGCATGAGCATATCAACCCAATCTTGAGATTCTGTACCACCAGAACCTGCATTGAAGTCGATATAACAGTTAGCATGATCATTAGCACCGCTAAACATCACTTTAAATTCAAGACTAGCAACTTCTTCTTGCACTTGCATTAAGTTAGAATATACCAACTCTTGATCTTCTCCAAGTTCAGCGAAGAACTCTTTGTTTTCAAGCGTTTGCTGCATGGCATTATCTAGTATTTGCACAATGCTTTCGAGACTAGATTTTTCTTTACCTAATTCTAAGGCTAATTGGGGATTATCCCAGATTTTAGGATCAGCCAGACGTAAGTTTACTTCTTCGAGGCGTTCGGCCTTATCTTGATAAGCGAAAGCCTCTTTTAAGTGCTCAATACGTGCTACTAATTCATCTGCTAAATCTAAAACATTTAGATTATCTAACATCTAATTAATCCTCAAGAGCTGGTAATTTAAAGAGAACTTGGGCATTTTTTACAGTTTGTTGCGCAAACTCTTGAGCTGTCATGCCACCAAACATAGCCGCCAGATTATTTACTACATCACGGGTATATGCTGGTTGATTAGGTTTGCCACGATGTGGTACTGGTGCTAGATATGGAGAATCAGTTTCGGTAAGAATGCGTTCTACCGGTACTTGACGTAAGGTTTCACGTAACTCGGTAGCATTTTTAAAGGTTGCAATCCCCCCTACCCCAAGATGAAAACTTAAATCTAGTGCTTGTTGAGCAATTGAGTTATTTTCAGTAAAGCAGTGAATAACTCCTTTACGTACACCAGATTCTTTAATCATGTCAATCGTTTGTTGGGCAATATCACCTCGTGTGTGCACGATTACCGGTAAATCTAATTCTTTAGCTAAAGTTAGTTGTTTAGCAAAAATTTCGCGCTGAATATCTAAATGTTCAGTTGTCCAATAGCTATCAAGTCCGATTTCACCAATGGCTACGATACGTGGGTTTTCGGCAATAGCTGCGCGCATAAAATCTAAATCTAACTCTTCTTCATGCGCATGCGATGGATGTATGCCTAAGGCAAAGAAAATTTCAGGGTGTTGTAAATATTGATCTTTAATTTGCGTGTACTCTTTAAGTAAGCAAGAAATATGCAAAATTTGTTTTACATCACGAGCGCGAGCTTTAGCAATTACATCAGCTAAGTCTTTATGCTCATTAGTGTAATCAAGATAATTTAAATGGCAATGAGTATCTATTACGTACATATTGTGTTTATCTTTTAGTTTTGTCCAATCGTGAAATCCATAAAAGCTTGCATGCTTTGTTCACGATTTAAGTTGTAAATATATAAAGCTATAAGCGCTCCCACTTTATAGGCAATGCCCTTAAGCGAATTTTCAGGAGCTAGTTGCTGCGGAAAGTGAATTAATTGCGAGTTTACCACCATGATTTTTTCAACTAAATCATATAAGTCTTCAGCAATTTCTTTGTCAGTCAAAATGTCTTTAAAGAAAGTTAATACTTGAGATAGCGGTTTACTATCTGCCCCTTGGTCAAAAGCTAAGACTTCTAAAAGTTCAAGCGTATTATCCTCACCGGTAAAAAAACGGCGTCCAGCAAGAGTAAGAATATTAGAAATAGCTTCGATTTGCCAAGTAAAAACTTCGAGATCATTAGTATTAAAGACTTCAACAAAATCGGCTAGTTCAAGATTATCTAACAGATTAGCCAAAGCTTGGATCGTTTGCTGAAAAATAGGAATATAACCTTTTTTTTGCATGCTTAGCATGAGCTCGGGTTGCTCTGGAGCTAATGCCATGAGGTATGAACGATCAGGTTCAGTGATATCCGCTTGAGTTAAAAAATCATGGATTTGCTGTTCGGTCGGAGCATTGACATTAACTACCATACAACGTGAACGAATAGTAGGTAAGACGTTAAACCCTGCCGATAAACCAATTATAAAGTGAGTTTTACTTGGTGGTTCTTCAAGCGTTTTTAAAATCGCATTTGCTGAATTAATATTAAACTTAGAAGCATCGTCGATTAATACCACATTTTTAGCGGAAATAGCCGGTTCAAGTTCAACGCGTTCAATAACCGTTCTTACATTATCGATGCTAATGTTATGGCTCTTCTTATCAGCTGTCAGATTATAAAAATCACTATTCGATTGGAGATTATAAGCTTGACAGGCACGACATTTATTACACGGATAATCTAAGTGCTCATTTTCTTGACAGAGCAAAAAGCGAGCAAATAATTCCATGAGCGTATCTTGTCCGATTTGTCCATGATAAACAAGTAAGTAGGCATGATGTGCTTTTTGCGCATGAAATGAATCAACAAGAAACTTATAAGTAGGCTCGAGCCATGGGTATTTTTCTAACATCATGAGTAAGGTTCATAAAGTAAAAAGAAGACCCATAGATATATCTATGAGCCCGCAAATTTAACGCATAAATGGCAGAGCTGCCATTACTTCTAAAAACGCAAAACGAATATGGGTTATTGATAATTGTGCATCTATGTTTACCAGATATTGTTTAGTTGTCTGGTGTTGATACACTTTAATTGCTTGTTGACTTAAAGGACTTACATCTAACTCTACAAGGTCAGACTTACTAATAAAATCTTCTAAGTACAGAGCATAGCCGCGAGCAGTGCGTTCGTAGAACTCATTCCCTTTAGCTTCCATATTATCTTGATCGCGTACACTAGCTGAACGTTGCAGACCTACTTGATAAGGAATATCAAAATACACAAGGACGTCAATTTGACGCGATTGGTAAATTTGCGTAATGGTCTGATTAAAGTAATCAACCGAAATATTTCCAGGATAAGCTTGATAAGCAAAGGAAGAAATATAACTGCGATCCGATAAGACGATTTGATTATTTTCTAAAGCTGGAATAATTCTTTGGTGCAATAACTCGGTACGCGAAGCCATAAATAAAAACAGCTCGGTTAAAGAGTTTAATTTAAATTCGCTAGTTAACAGTATTTCACGAATTTGTTCACTAAATTTAGTTGAACCTGGTTCACGTACGCATAAACAATCAGTTAGGTTTTGCGCTAACCATTGTTGTAAGGTAGTTTTCCCAGATCCATCTAGTCCTTCAAACACAAAATAGGTACTTGCGTATTTTTGTGCAAAGGTATCGAGATATGCTTGTACTTGGGCGTCAGTTAAATTAAACTCTGGCATAAGTTATTTATGGTTTTTACGATATTCGTTGTTAAACTTTTCTACGTTTACTAAATGCTGCTCGTAAGTCTTAGCAAAAGCATGTTTGCCCTGCCCGTAAACTGCCATAAAGTAGAGGTAATCTACATTCGTAGGTTGGGCTGCAGCCATTAGGCTATTCACACTTACGTTTGCAATTGGCGTTGGTGGTAAAGCTGGGATTGTATAAGTATTGTATGGTGTCGGGGTACGTAAATTATTTTTGGTAATATTACCTTTATAACTATCACCCATACCATAGATTACTGTTGGATCTGCTTGTAATGGCATACCGATAGCTAAACGATTATTGAAAACAGCTGAAATTAAAGGTGCTTCTTCGTTATTACCTTTTTCTTTTTCAATAATTGAAGCTAAGATTAATAGTTCGTATGGTGTTTTAGCTTGGCTTCGACTATTACGGCTATCCCATGCTTGTTGCAGATTTTTTACAAGGTCTTTATGAGCTAGACGTAAAGCACTAGCAGTATCACTCATGTAATCGATTAAATAGGTATTAGGAGCAAAATAACCTTCAAGATTTTTAAATGCTTGTTTATCTCCAGCAATAGGAGTTAAGTTTAATTGTTTAGCAATTTCAGGATCGCTTAAGCCTTTAAGGTTGTTATTAGCCCCTTGGATTTCGTTTAAGTAACTTTTATATTGTTTCCAAGTTTTACCTGGAATTAAGTTAATTTTAGTAGTTAAGCCTTTACCACTCTCAAGTAAAGTTAAAGCCTCTTCTAAGTTGCGTGCTTCTTTTAAATCGTAGTAAGCACTGCGAATAGTATGGAACTTAGGATTGAATTTTAAGTAAAGCTTAATGCGCCAGCTTGGTTGTTCACCAATTAGACGGTTAATAACACTAGTTAAGGTTTCACCTTTTTTAACGTTAAAAACTAAGGCGTTATTAATAAGACGGACTTTACCTAAGCTTTGCGCATAATTGTAAGCGGTAAAACCAGCAGCAAGCGCTAAAGCGAGTAAAGCTAATAAAGCGGTTATAATTTTTTTCATGAAGTGTAAGGAAAAGTTTACGGTGTTTTTTCGTTCTAGATTATACCAAATTAATCTAATCCTATGCGAAGATTAAGGTAGCCTTAAGATTGGCTAAATCTGGGTTTAAGAGATTTGAACTGTATCTATAAGGTATCTCTTAAGATAGTCCTAAGGTATTCCAGTGAAAGCTATGTAGAAACTCTGCGGAAGCACTGTTTAAGCTATGCCGTAACCATGTACTAGTCATAAGGTAGCTAAGCAGTATCTTTGCTCTAGCTCTACGGTAGCCTTGCGGTAGCCCCAAATGATTGAACATAAAAAAGTGCCCATGCTAAAACTAACACGGGCAAAACTTTAACGCATGTTAAAGAACTTACGTAAAAGGATCTTAATCCAAATATACGTAATCACAATTAACACGCTTAAAATTATTAAAGTGTAGTAAGGATTTACCCAAGTCATGGCATGCTCATAAAAAGCATAACGACTACTACTTACAATATAACTAATAGGATTAAACTGTGAAATCTTACTTAAAATGCCAGGTACTTGATCAACACTATAAAATACGCCTGAAACGTAAATTAATGGTTGAATAATAAACGTAGATACGAAAAAGCATTGTTCCCAAGTATTGGCGTAAAGACCACCAATAACTCCTAAATTAGCTCCAAGAATACTAACAAGCAAGACTACGCTTAAAGCTAAAAATGGATGGGCAATGGTAGTAACTCCGGTAAAAATCCAGCTTAATAAATAGATGCAAGTAAGCACAAATAAACAACGAATAAACGAAGCTATGGCTTGACCAATAATAAAAGCATGAGGGCTAATTGGACTAGTTTGGAAGCTTGTAATCGATTGGTCGTACTTTTTAAAGTAGAGAAACCATACTCCCTGATCATAAGCAGTCATAATCAAGGTCATGGCAATAAAGCCTGGGACAATAAAGTTAATGTACGGAATGCCATCGATATCACCGACAAAGCGTCCGATCAAAGTACCAAAAACTAAAAAGTAGATTATCGCCCCGATAATCTGACTGAAAATGTTATCAACCCATTCGTTTTTATTGCGGCGATATTCTTGCAATAAAATACAGAGAATGCTTTGTTTATTAATTTGCCAAAAGCTGCGTGGTTTACTTGCTTCAAGGTAAGTTTGTTCTTGGAATGAGTTTAGAGCTTGTTGTTCTTTAGCGCTAAGCTTAATGCCACTCATAATTATTTACCTTGCTCCTCGTAGCGCATAAAGATTCGTTCGAGGCGGTTTTGTGAGTTACGTAGAGATTCGATGTTAATGCCTTGCGCATCTAAGTACTCAAAGCATTTAGAAATGCTTAAAGATTTTTTAATTAAAATTTCTAAAGTTGAATCATCAATTAATGAGAAAGTAACACCTTCAAGTGCTAATTCTTGTCCGTTATAACCAGAAATATCTAGCGTATACTGATCATCTTCTTCTGAAGTAATCAGTTTTTTCATTGAAGTGTTAACTTTCACTTCGCCTTGTTTAATAATCGCAATATTACGGCAAAGGTATTCAGCTTCTTCAAGGTAGTGAGTAGTTAGAATGATCGTAATGCCTAATTCATTAATTTCTTTTAAGAAATTCCACATTTCACGACGTAAAGCAACGTCGATACCAGCTGTTGGTTCGTCAAGAATTAATAAGCGTGGATTGTGCATTAAGGCTTTAGCAATCATGTAACGACGTGCCATCCCACCTGAAAGGTGACGAATGTTTTCTTGTGCTTTATCGAGCAGATTCATTTTATCTAACCAATATAAAGCACGAATTTTAGCTTCTTTAAATGGAATGCCGTAGTAGCCACCTTGAACAATTAGACCTTCAAGTAGGTTTGAGTTTTGGTCGTAAATAATATCTTGAGCTACAACCCCAAGATTGATTTTACAGTTAGCAAGATCTGTATCTAGATCATGTCCAAAAACGCGAATTGTGCCCGAAGTTTTACTAATTATTGAGCTAATGATATTAATGGTTGTTGACTTCCCAGCACCATTGTGACCTAAAAGGGCAAAGAAGTCTCCCTTTTCGATTTTAAGGTTAATACCTTTAAGGGCTTGGAAGTTGTTATCGTACACTTTGGTAAGATTTTCAATTTCTAGAGCGTATTCTGTCATAAGGATAATCTATGTTTGCTTAAATCCGTTAGTGGTTTAAATCAGATTAACATTATAACATATGTTAAAAATGGCTATTTTTGACTTTGAGTTGAAAATTCAGTGCAGTAAAGCCAAGAGCTGTTTAGGCTGGGGATTATTCTGCTATAATGAAAAGCACTGAATTTAGAGATATCTTATGAAAACTATATCCCGTTTAATATCAAGTTGTTTAGCAGGTCTAGCGGTAATTACTCTAGCCGCATGTACCAGTACTATGCCTGCGCAAACTGAACAAGCTACAAGTGTGGTGCAAGGCAGTGAGAGCATTACCTTTGCGCAAAACCAAGCAGCTTTAGCGACGATCTCTGGTTTAGACCTTAAGGGGCAAGTAGGCATTATTACTGCTAAAGAGCGTTCTTCGACAACTTTTTCTTATCAAGATTATGCCTCTGGTGATTACATTGTTACTTTAAATATCCCTTATACCACTAAAGTAGCAACTGTACGTAAAAATGGTGATTACTATTACTATAAAGAGGGTGATACAACTTACACTTCAAGTCAACAAGATGAGTTTGCGCAAGCTTTATTCGGTTTTATTGTTCCACTAGACTTAATGCACAAGATCATCTTAGCGCAAAATGTTGAGCCTGTAACTTTAAACGGAGTGGCTAATCCTCATGTTACAGTAGTAGGTAATATACTAACTGCGCAAGTGGTTAATGGTGATACTTATGTTTCTTATGGAGACTTTAAACTTTTAGAAAATAAGTTTTTAGTTCCACAAAGTATTAGCATTACACGTGCCAAAGACACCATTCGCATTCGCATGTTATCACCATACACTTACTTTGTAGACGGTAAGGTTGTTAAATAATCTATAATTTAAAAGCGCCACAGGATAATCCTGCGGCGCTTTTAAATTATTTAAGATAGTAAGTTGTAGTAAGTTGTAAATCTTAGTACATCTTGCT
>NZ_NRJG01000062.1 GCF_003585935.1 Psittacicella hinzii | reverse complement strand
CTCTAAAGCCTTGATATTAAGAAAAAACTTTTTAAGTTTTATTTAAAAATTGCCACAATATTCATTCGGGTTTTCGATATTTAAATATGTTAGCCTTACTATTTTTAAAATAAGAGGTAGAAATAAACTGTTTGTTATTAATCTGACATATTTAATTCTATGAATTTTTTTTCGCGATTGTATTTTTTACTGGGGGAGTATGTAATATTTGTTGTTTTTTGTCATTGTGCTACATTTAATAAGGTAATTCCTAAATTTATCCCCACTAAATTAATTTAGCCCTCCTCAAAATATTTAAGGATTAGCTTTAGGTTAACTTTGGATTAGCTTTTGCTTAACTCAAAAATATATCACATATTTAGAACTCACAATCTAAGCGCTCTTGTTACTGCTTAACGAGCATTATGCTATAATATTGAGCCGTATATTTTTCACCAAACTTGTAGCATTATGGAGATATTTTTATCCCCCAACTTAAATTATCCCCATAATGCTCGAAGTTTGTTTTATTCAAATCTCAATCTTTTTCAATTTATATGCTTTATAACAAAGAATATGATGTGATTGTTATTGGTGGTGGTCATGCCGGTACAGAAGCTTGTTTAGCAGCTGCACGTATGGGTTTAAAAACACTTCTTTTAACTCACAATATTGAAACTTTAGGTCAAATGTCATGTAACCCAGCAATTGGGGGCATTGGTAAAGGTCACCTAGTAAAAGAAATTGACGCTATGGGTGGTTTAATGGGTATTGCTGCCGACCACTGTGGTATTCAATTTCGTACTTTAAACTCTTCTAAAGGTCCGGCAGTGCGTGCAACTCGTGCACAAATTGACCGTGTACTTTATCGTAACTTTGTTCGTAATTTCTTAGTAAATCAAGAAAATTTAGATATCTTCCAACAAGAAGTAGTTGATATCAAAATTGAAAACGACCAAGTTAAAAATGTAATTACTAAAATCGGTTTAGAATTTCCATGTAAAGTAGCTGTATTAACTACAGGTACGTTTTTAGGTGGTAAAATCCATGTGGGCATGGAAAACTATACAGGTGGTCGTGCAGGTGATCCGGCTTCAATTACTTTATCAGAACGTTTACGTGCTTTAAATTTACGTGTAGGTCGTTTAAAAACTGGTACTCCTCCACGTATTGATATGCGCACAATTGACTTTAGTAAGTTACAAACGCAAGAGGGTGATCAAGGAGAATTACCCGTATTTAGCTTTATGGGTGATGCTTCACAGCACCCACAGCAAATTGCGTGTTATATGACTTACACTAATGAAGAAACACACCAAGTTATCCGTGATAACTTAGATCGTTCTCCAATGTACGCTGGTGTAATTCAAGGGGTTGGTCCACGTTACTGTCCATCTATCGAAGATAAGATTGTACGTTTTGCTGATAAAGATAAACACCAAATCTTCTTAGAACCTGAAGGTTTAGATTCAACTGAAATCTATCCAAACGGAGTTTCAACTTCATTACCATTTGACGTACAGGTTAAGATTATTAACTCTATGCCAGGCTTAGAGAACGCACGTATTATGCGTCCAGGTTATGCAATTGAGTATGACTACTTTGATCCACGTGATTTAAAACTTTCACTAGAAAGTAAACAAATTACGAATCTATTCATGGCTGGTCAAATCAATGGTACAACTGGTTATGAAGAAGCTGCTGCTCAAGGTCTTCTTGCTGGTATTAATGCCGGTTTACGTTGTCAAGGTAAAGATGCTTGGTGGCCTAAACGTAACGAAGCTTATTTAGGGGTATTAATCGACGATTTATGTACTTTAGGGACAAACGAGCCTTATCGTCTGTTCACTTCACGCGCTGAATATCGTCTATTATTACGTGAAGACAATGCTGATTTACGTTTAACTCCAAAAGCCCAAGAGTTTGGTTTAATTGACCAAGCGCGTTGGGATCGTTTCAATGCTAAAGTAAACAACATTGCTAAAGAAACTGCACGTTTAGAAAGCATCTGGATTCACCCTCACGTTGAGAATATTGCGCATATTAATTCATTACTTGATGCACCATTAACTAAAGAGGCTAATGGTATTGAAATGCTAAAACGTCCGGATATGACTTATGAGAAATTAGTGCAAATTAATCAATTTGCTACTGATAAGTTAGATGACGCACAAGCTGCATTACAAGTAGAGATTAATAGTAAATATAAAGGTTATATTGATCGTCAGCTTGAAGAAATTGCTAAACTTGAACGCAATGAAAATACTGAAATCCCAGCTGATTTTGAATATAAATCTATTTCAGGTCTGTCAAACGAAGTTATTTCTAAACTAGAAAACTTCCGTCCAACAACCATTGGTCAGGCTTCACGTATTTCAGGTATAACTCCAGCAGCTATTAGTATTTTATTAGTGTATCTAAAAAAATACAGTCAAGCTAATGGTTCAACCTTACCTGGTGGTATTGCTAAAACTGCAGACTAAGCCCCAAGAGTATTTAACTAAAGTCTTTTAGTTACCTCAATATGATCTAATACAATCACTATGCTCTGTCAAATTGACAGAGCATTTTTCTTGCTTATTTTTTACCTAGTGTGGTGTATCACTTTTTTTGTAGTCCCTTTTTCATACTCCCCAAGCAAAAGTAGTACAAACAACTAGAAATCAAAATCTTACATCTCTATAACCCAAAATAAAACTATCAAAATAACAACCTATTTTTAACATTTATCTAACATTTTAAACCTAAACTTACTTTTGTCTTTCTCCAAATTGCCTCAAATTTATAAAATTAACTTAATTTAGCAACTCTTCAGCTTCGTTTTTCAATCAACACCCAATGTAAAACTTACACAAAACCAACTTTTGATTTTATTTTTATACAAAACAAAGAAGCAAATGATAATTTAAGAGGTCTTTTTTAAGATTTTCTAGCCCAAAATTCAAAAAGCGGTTGGCTTTATTTTGAGAATGGCTAAAATAATAGCCGTAATCGCCAAGAAATCTTGCTAAGTTTATTTTCAAAATAAACCTGAGATCTTTCTTTTCCTTAACATTTAAGATCTTTATTGATATATGTCGTTTAAAAATATCACCCCTAAAGAAAACGGTTTACTTTTGAACGTAGAAGATAAACCATCTTTTGGTTTAAATCTAATCCTTGCTGCCCAACACTTATTAGCAGCTTTAGGTGGAATTATTGCCGTACCTTTAGTTGTTGGTGGCGTTCTTGGTTTACCAGCCGAACAAACCATTATTTTAGTTAATGCTTCACTACTTATTTCAGGGATTGTTACTTTTGTGCAATCTAAAGGAATCGGAGCTATAGGTATTCGTTTGCCATCAGTAATGGGTACTTCATTTACTTTCGTTGCGGCTGCACTTGCTATCGGTAAAAGTGATGCTGGAGTAGCGGGTATTATGGGAGCTTCACTTGTAGGTTCTCTCGTAATGATTGTTGGCGCATTTTTAATGCCATATATTCGTAAATACTTCCCACCAGTAGTTACAGGTTGTGTGGTGATGTCGATCGGCTTATCACTAATTTCCGTAGCTGTTGACTGGTTTGCGGGTGGTAATAAAGCAGATCCATCTTATGCTACACCAAGTACTTTAGCTATGGCTACTTTTGTTCTAGTAATCGTAGTGATCTTAGTACAATGGGGTAAAGGTATTTTCTCGGCTGCTGCCATTTTCTTTGCCATGGTAGTAGGTTACATTGCTTCTTTATGCTTTGGTTTAGTTGATTTTACTAATGTAAAAAATGCCGAATTATTTGCTGTACCAACTCCGTTCCACTTTGGTTTAGCTTTCCCGATTTCAGGAATTATCGGTATGTCGATTGCTTATTTAGTTACGATCGTTGAATCAAACGGTAACTTCTTAGCTATAGGACAAGCAACGCACACACAAGTAACTGGTGAACAAGTTAAACGTGGTGTGCTTTGTGATGGTTTAGGTTCAGCTTTAGCTGCATGTTTTTCAACCTTACCATTCTCATCGTTTTCACAAAACATCGGTATTATTTCAATTACGCGCGTAGCTTCACGTTACGTAGTAATGGTAACCGGTATTCTTTTATTCCTTGCAGGTTTATTCCCTGTATTTGGCGCCGTAATCGTATCTATTCCTAGTCCGGTATTAGGCGGTGCTGGTGTAATGATGTTTGCCATGATTATCGTAGGCGGTATTCAAATGCTTGACCGCGTATCACGCTCACGTCGTAACGGTTTAATAATTGCTATTTCCGTAGGTGCATGTTTAGCTGTAACTTTACGTCCAGAAATTTTCCAACACTTACCACACTGGATTGGTGAAATTTTCTCTTCAGGTATTACTACAGGTTCATTAATGGCTATTATTCTTGACCGAGTATTACCTCGCGATAAAGAAGAGACAGTAACAGATTATGCAGAAGTTGTTGCCCAAATGAATAAATAACTTCTTATTTATCTTTTTTAGGGACAAGATCTTCTTGTCCCTAACTTGTTTTTACTTTTAAAGATCAGAGCTCTTTAAAAGTTAACCTTACCTTGCGTAATCTGACTATTTCCACTTGAGATTACGTCCAGGTTTTATAACTGAAGATAGTTTTTTTATTTCTTTCACTTTTAGGTATTTGCCTTATAACTATATTCTTCTCAATTATTAATTTTTTATGAAACAAATTGACAATCCTACTGGTTTAGATAAGTACTTTGAATTAACTAAACTAGGTACTAATGTGCGTCAAGAAGTTATTGCTGGTTTAACAACATTTTTAGCAATGGTATATTCTGCTGTTGCTGTACCGGGAATGCTTTCAGCTGCCGGCTTTCCAGCCGAATCAGTATTTATTGCTACCTGTTTAATGACAGGTTTAGCTACTCTTTTAATGGGTTTTTGGGCTAAATTACCAATGGCAATTGGTGGTGATATTGCTCTAACAGCTTTCGTAGCTTTCTCTATTGTAATTAACCAAAAAATCCCTGTACCAACGGCTTTAGGGATGATTCTAGTTATGGGTATTGCCTTTGCGGTAATTTCGATTACTGGAATTCGTAGTTGGATTCTACGCAACCTACCACAGTCTATTGCCCAAGGTGCTGGTATTGGTATCGGGATGTTCTTAATCCTGATTGCTTGTTCGAATGTTGGTTTAATCCTCGCTAATACAAGCTCGAGTTTACCAGTTAAACTTGGTGATTTTGTTTCTTTACCTTGTTTAGCAACTGTGTTCGGTTTATTCTTTATTATTGCTTTTGAGCAATTAAGAGTTAAAGGTGGCATTTTAATCGTAATTGTAGCTTTAACAATTTTAGGTTTAATCTTCGATCCAAAAGTACAGTACAACGGTTTCTTTGCTTTACCAAGCTTTGGTGAATCTTCTTTACTCTTTAAATTTGACCTTTCAAACGTATTTACTGCTACAGTTTTACCTATTGTATTAGCTTTAGTACTTTCAACCGTATTTGACGCTACTTCTACTATTCGTGCCGTAGCTGGTCAAGCAGGTTTAGTAGATGATAAAGGACAAATTAAAAACGGTAGTCGCGCTTTAACCGCTGACTCTATTTCGTCAATTTTTGCCGGTTTAACAGGTACAGCACCAGGTGCGGTTTACATTGAGTCAGCTGCTGGTACGGCTGCAGGTGGTCGCTCTGGTTTAACAGCCGTGGTTGCTGGTTTACTTTTCTTATGTATTCTCTTTTTCCAACCACTAGCAAGTTTAGTACCTTTCTATGCAACAGCTCCTGCATTAATTTACGTAGGTCTATTAATGTTATCGCACATTAAAGAATTAAACTTTAAAGACGATAATATCGGTGCGCTCTCAGCATTAGTTACGGCTACATTTATTGCCTTTACAGCTAACATTGTTACAGGTCTAATGATGGGCTTTACTTGTTTAGTAGTAGGTCGTATTGTATCTGGACAATTCAAAAAATTAAATTTAGGTACTCTAATTATTGCCTTAATTCTTTTTGGTTTCTACGTTTCTGGTTTAGCAATCTAAGCTGATTGTTTTAAACTTACCCTTTGACTTAATTTTATTTCTCACCTGTCACAGAAAAAATGAACTCCATGTGAGTAATGTGATTATTGTATAGCTTCTGGGGCAGGTGAGTTGGATGGAATTAGCTCTTTTGTACTTTTTATTCGTTGCCAAGGTAATTATCAATGTCTAAAGTAACTACTGACAATAGTGCTAATCAATCAGGGTTAGATTGCTTTTTCCAAATTTCGCAACGCGGTTCTACACTGCGTACGGAAATCATTGCCGGCTTAACTACGTTTTTAGCTATGGTGTACTCGGTTATCGTAGTCCCAGGCATGTTAGCTAAAGCTGGTTTTGATCCACATGCTACTTTTATTGCCACTTGCTTAACTGCAGGTTTAGGTTCAATTTTAATTGGAGCTTTTGCTAATGCTCCTATGGCGATTGGTTGTGCGCTGTCACTAACAGCTTATACAGCTTTCACCATGGTTCTTGGACAAAACCTACCTATAGCTACTGCCGTTACTGCAGTATTCGTTATGGGGGTAGTGTTTGCCGTTATCTCTTTAACCGGAATTCGTAATTGGATTCTACGTAATCTACCAGTTTGTATTGCCCACGGTACAGGTATCGGGATTGGTTTATTCCTGTTTATTATTGCTTGTAACAACGTTCGTTTAGTAGTTGCTAATCCGAATGGCATTCCTGTAGCTTTCGGTAACTTTACTTCGTTTGAATGTTTAATGACCTTAATCGGTTTAGCATTAATTATCGGTTTAGAAAAACTACGTGTAACTGGTGGTATTCTTTTAGTAATTATTGCTTTAACTGTAGTAGGCATTATCTTCGATCCAAATCTAAAATTTAATGGTGTATTTGCTTTACCTAGTTTTGGTGAAAAATCATATGCCTTTAGTTTAGATTTTGCTTCAGTTGCAAATGTAGCAATGATCCCGATTATCTTTGCTCTTGTAATGACAGCAGTATTTGACGCTACAGGTACTATTCGTGCTGTAGCTGGTCAAGCAGGTCTAATCGACAAAGACGGACAAATCATTAACGGACAAAAAGCCCTAACTGCAGACTCTTTATCATCAGTTATTGCAGGTCTTTTAGGTACTGCTCCTGCTGCAGTATATGTAGAATCAGCTTCAGGTACAGCAGCCGGCGGTAAAACAGGTCTAACTGCAGTAGTTGCAGGGGTACTGTTCTTAGTTATTCTTTTCTTCCAACCTTTAGCGAGTATGGTTCCAAGTTATGCAACTGCTCCGGCATTAATGTACGTAGGTTTATTAATGCTCTCGAATGTTAGCAAACTTGACTTTAGTGACTTTGTCGGTGCAATGTCTGGTTTATTAACAGCCGTATTTATTATCTTAGCAACGAATATCGTAACTGGGATTATGCTAGGCTTTGCGACTTTAGTAATTGGTCGTGTAGTTTCTGGTGAGTGGAGAAAATTAAACGTAGGTACAGTACTAATTGCAGTGGTTCTTGTTGCTTTCTATGCTTCAGGCTTAGCGATCTAAGCAGACAAAAACTTAGCGATCTAGATTTCTAGATCGCTTTTCTTTTATCAGATCAGGAACAGCACTGGGAGGTTGTCTGAAAAAATAAACCTTTGTTTAAGTATCTGGTCTTAATTACAACATGGAAATGATCTGTACCACCATCACTTAAACTCAAAGCTATATAGAAGTACACTCAAAACGATATAGTAAATACCCTTAAAGCTATATGTAAGCACACTTAAAGCAAGAAAATGAGCTCTTACCTCCTAGGTAAGAAAAAGTTAATTTTGCCCATAAACTCCGTTTTTCCCTTGAAAAATCGAGTATAATATGAAAAATTGCCCTAGAGTTATCCACTTATAAGTAAGCGTTAGTCTTACTCAATATTTCGCTCTTACTTGCTCCGTGTACGTAAGAATCTTGATACTTTTTACCCTTATTAGAGCATGCTTAAGCTCTCCTTTTTTAACCACTTAACCCTAACTATAAAAAGCAACAAATAAAAGACCGATAAGTCTTTTATTTTTAGTTGAGAATGTGGTACTCTAGAATAGTGCAATCAATATTATTCTTAAATTTACTAACCTTAAACCCAAGTGCCTAGGCACAAATAAAGCTCGGCTTTATTTTGGGAGGTAACTAAATTTTGCATTCAGCAAATTACAAAGAGGTTTTATATGGTTAAGGTTAGATTCTCACATCTACAATCACTTGACCCCAATAATTTAAACTCTTGGCTAGATAGTCTGCATAATGCTAAATTCAAAGAACGCTTAAATCAACTTTACGATTATTATTACCAAACCTTAATTAATAATGAGAATTTACGCGATGAAGTAAAACTCATGCTCTTTGGTAATAGTTGTGAGTTAGTTGAAATCCTCGACGGCTTAAATCTTGATGACGAAACTCTTTTAGCGGCATTCCTATTTCCGCTTATATCTAACGGACAAATTGAACTAAAAGATTTATGCGACCGAATTACGCCATTAATGTACCGCATTCTAAAAGGTACATTAAACATGGCACAAATTGATATTATCAATTTTAATTCTGGTAAAGGTGAACAAATCAATAGCATTAGACATCTGCTCTTAACCATGGCAGATGACTATCGTTCGATTATTATTAAACTAGCCGAGCGTATTCTATTCTTACGAGCTTTAGACGTTAATAAAGCTATCGATAGTCAAGAAAAAGTAAAAATCGCTTCTAACATTCTTGAAGTTTACGCTTCCCTAGCTAATCGCTTAGGGATCGGGCAATTAAAATGGGAAATTGAGGACTTATGCCTTAAAATTACCAATCCCGATGCCTATTATGCAATAGTACGTAAACTTGGCATTCGTCGTATGGAACGCGTGCAGATGATTATATCTTTTGAAAAAGAGTTAGCAGCTAAAATTCGTCAAGAATGTGGCATTGAGCATTTCGAAGTATATGGGCGTCCAAAGCACATCTACTCGATTTACAATAAAATGCGCAAAAAGGACTTAGATTTTGAACAGCTGTTCGATCTCTTTGCTGCGCGAGTTATTGTGCAAACTATTCCAGAATGTTATGCCGTATTAGCTATGATCCAAGCTGATTATGAAACGGTTGAATCAGAGTTTACTGATTACATTGCTAATACTAAACCTAACGGCTATCAATCTATTCATACAATTATTCGTTTAACCGAACGTTTTACACTCGAACTGCAAATTCGTACCGAACAGATGCATAAAATTGCAGAAGTCGGAGTTGCTGCTCACTGGCAGTATAAAGAAGGTAAACGTAGTTCGAACAAAGCAACCGACAAAATTGCTTGGTTACGTAAACTACTCGAGTGGCAAAATGATATCTCGTCCGATCCAAAACAAGGTGAAGAGATTCGTAAACAGCTGCTCGACGATCGGGTATATATCTTTACCCCTCGCGGTGAAGTACGTGACTTACCTAAAGGTGCAACTCCTTTAGATTTTGCTTATAGCATTCACACCGAAGTGGGAAATTGCTGTTCCGGTGCTAAAGTAAACGGTAAAATTGTAAACTTTGGTTACGAACTGCAAACGGGTGATAAAGTTGAAATCCTTACGCAAAAAACACCTAACATTACTCGTGACTGGATTAACTTTGTCAAAACTCCACGCGCTAAAAGTAAAATTGCCGGTTATTACGCTAAATTAGATCGTAGTAAACATATTAAAGACGGTGAACAAATTATTGAGTCTGCTTGTACACAAACCAAGCACAATCTTAAAAGCATCCTCCCCGTTTTATTACAGCGCTATAAACTTGCAAAAAATTACGAAGAACTTTGTGTAAATTTTGGTAATGGGACACTAAAAGCTAATAATTTAATTAGCTTTTTAGAGAACTATAATCCTGCTGGTAATGACATTTCTAAAGCTAAAGAGGTAGATGAAATTCTCCATGAACGCCTAAACGAAATGTCGGAAAAGGCTGAAGCTAATCAAGCACCAAAAGGACGCAATGGTCGTAACCAAATTGTAATTGAAGGCGCTTCTTCAGTAATGTATCAATTAGCACGTTGTTGTCAACCTATTCCAGGTGACCCTATTGTTGGTTACATTACTAAGGGTCGAGGTGTGTCTGTGCATAAAGCAGACTGCTTACACGTAGCTCACCTGATTAAAACTAATCCAGGACGTATTGTGCACTGTTCATGGAATCGTAATTTCAAACAAGGCAATCAAGCCGTACGTGCGCGTCTGCAAGTAATTGGTCTTGATCGTGTTGGTATGTTAAGAGATATCTCGGCGGTTTTAAGTTCGTTTAAAGCGACGATTGTTAACTTTAATTCGATCTTAAATCAAAAAACCATGCTTTCAACCATGAAGTTTGAAGTAGACTTTAATAGTGTCGATACTATGAATAAAGTATTACTCTCTATTTCGAAAATCTCTGGAGTAGTACAAGCAATTCGTACCTAAAAAAAGTACCCCTCGGGGTACTTTTTGCATTTTCAATAACTAAAAAATTTAACTTTTTGCCAGTTATTTCTGGTCTTTAGAACTTGGTATGTGCCAAGAGGTTGGCATTGACTGCTCTGTAGTCTCTTTAGTTGGAGCTTTAGTTGTAGCTTGTATTTGAGAAACTTTACTTTCTTGATCGTTAAGACTACTAGCGCTAGTGGTTTTAGCGGCAGGTTTATAGGTGAGAACTAAAACCCCGATAACAATGAGAGCTAAACCTCCCATTTCTCGTAAGTTCAGTTTTTCTCCTAAGAAAATAAAGGCAAAAACGGCAACAAACACTACCGATAATTTATCCACTGGAGCAACATGGGAAGCTGATCCCATTTGTAAAGCTTTAAAATAGAACAGCCAAGAAAAGCCTGTTGCAGCTGCCGAAAGAAATAAAAACAGCCATTGCTTAGCAGTGATACTGCTAAAACTTTGCCATTTACCTAAATAACTTACCCATGCAGCAGTTATCGCAACAATAAACACCGTACGAATAAAAGTCGCAAAATCGCTATTAATGCCGTTTAAGCCAATTTTAGCAAAAATAGCAGTTAAAGCGGCAAAGATTGCGGCTAAGAGGGCATATATTAACCAACCCATGATTAAATCCTTTAAAGTCTTTTTAATCATTATACAAAAAAGTTGAGCTAGTTTAGGAGTACCTAAACTAGCTCGTTTTTTTTAACTGCGGGCTTTTTTCCACACTTGTTCTAAATAGGCTAAAGTAAGTTCGGAAGTTGAACTAACTAAGGCAATATCATCACCTAAGTCTTCAGCTCTACCTACGCCAATTGGCACAGCGCCAGCTGCTTTAATGGCTTCAATGCCTGCCGGAGCATCTTCAATACCGATGCATTCGCTTGGATCTAATCTCACCCCAGCAGCCGCTAATTTAAAAATGGCAGGATGTGGTTTAGAATTCGCTTCGCGTGCATTTGCTATGCAATCGAAATATTGCGCAATTTGCATTTTTTTCAGTAATAACGGAGCGTTAATACTTGCCGAAGCTAAAGCAATTTTCTTCCCTGCTGCACGTAAATCTTTTAGTAATTCAAGAATACCTGGATAAATATCTTCCGGTCCAATATTACTAATCATTTGTACATAGACATTATTCTTTTGGGTTGCAAGTTTTTCGATTTCGGCTTGGCTGTAAGCGTTTTCTTTACCGCCGTATGCAAGTATACGTTTGAGCGAAGAAATACGCGATACCCCTTTAAGTTGCTCATTAAATTGGCGATCGATTGTAATGCCGATCGATTCAGCTAACTCTTTCCAAGCTAAATAATGGTATTCAGCCGTATCGGTAATAACACCATCTAAATCGAATAATACCGCCTTAAAAGACATGCTTAACCTCCAAAAGGTACAGTTAATTGTTGTTCTAAGGTTAATTCTTGACCATAAACACTTAGAGTAAGCGCTTGACCTTCAAGTAAAGCTAAGCTTACTTGTTGTGCATTTACACTTACTTTGATTAGTCGACCACGGTAGTTAATGTGGAAAGCATAACCTCGCCAAATGTGTGGTAAACGAGGAGCAAAACTTAATTTATCATTCCAAGTTTTCATTTGCGCAAAGCCTTGCACGATCGCTAACCATGAACCTGACATTGAAGTAATGTGTAAACCGTCTTCCGTATCATTATTGTAGTTATCTAAATCTAGACGTGAAGTACGTAAGTACATTTCAACGGCTTTGTCTTCTTTATTTAATTCAGCAGCCAGAATACTGTGAATGCATGGTGATAAAGAAGATTCATGCACCGTCATTGGTTCGTAGAAGTCAAAGTTACGTAATTTCGTAGCCTGATCAAAACGATCACCAAAGAAATATAAACCTTGTAAAACGTCTGCTTGTTTAATAAATGGCGAACGTAAGATTTTATCCCATGACCATTTTTGGTTTAAAGGTAAATCATCTTTAGAGAGAGCTCTTACTGGACGTAAATCTTTATCCATAAAGCCATCATGTTGTACAAATACTTGTAACTCTGGCTCGTACGGATAATACATTTTGTTCACAATATCGTGCCATTTAGCTAATTCTTGTTCTGAAACATTTAAATCCGGACGTGGGAATTGTGCTAAACTTTGAGCTGTATATTCAAGTACCCAAGCGGCAATGGTATTAGTGTACCAGTTATTGTTAATGTTGTTTTCGTATTCGTTTGGACCTGTAACCCCGTGGATCATATATTTATCAACACGTGGATTATAGTGTACACGACTTGCCCAGAAGCGTGCAATTTCTACTAATACTTCTAAACCTTTAGTTGCTAAATAGCTGGTATCGCCAGTGTAGTTCGTATAGTTATAAATTGCATAAGCAATAGCACCATTACGGTGAATTTCTTCGAATGTAATTTCCCATTCGTTGTGACATTCAATACCATTGAACGTAACCATTGGATAAAGAGCACCATCTAAGCCCTGTTGACGAGCATTATGCTGTGCTTGAGCTAATTGTTGACGGCGATATACTAGCAGATTACGAGTTACTTCTGGTTTAGCTAGAGCTAGGTATAAAGGTACTGCATAAGCTTCAGTATCCCAATAAGTAGCACCGCCGTATTTTTCACCAGTAAAGCCTTTAGGACCAATATTCAGACGCGCGTCTTCACCATAGTAGGTTGAGAACAGATGGAATAAGTTAAAACGAATACCTTGTTGTGATTCGATAGCTGTATCATTATCACCGGTAATTTGTACATCAGCTAAGTGCCAACGTTGCTCCCATTTAGCAGCATGAGCGGCATATAAATCACTAAAGCTTTGTCCGGCTAGAGTTTGCGCAATTTTAGTTGCTCCTTGTTGTACCGCTGCTAGATCAGCATAATCACGCGAAGTAGTTAAAACCACAAATTTTTCAAAGTAAGCAGGTTTATTAGCCTCTACTGTTGCTACAAAGGTATTAGAAACCTCTAGATCACTAGCTGCGCTCGCTTGAGCACTAAAATTACCAGCAAAAGTTTGTTGCGCATGCACAATAAACTGTTCAATACCAAACGGATTAGGTACGGTTTGCATGCTTAGACTTGAACTTTGTTCGCTTACTTGTGTATCTAATACTTGCCAGAATTTCTCTTCGTAGTTAGCATCTTCATTCTTAACATTAGCGTCTAAGTATGAAGTAATTTGTACTTGGTGTTCTTTACCATCAACTGATACCACTTCCCAAGCAAAAGCTGCTAATTCAGATACAGCAAGCGAAATAAAACGTTTAACCGTAAATTTAACGCCAAAAACAGTAAAAGTACGAGTTAAAATACCGTGCTGCATATCTAAGCTTAAGTGAAAATCACTTACTTGATTAGTATATAAATCAACACGTTGTCCATCGACATAAATATCCACTTTAGCAAAGTTTAAGTTATTGATTGCTTTCCCAAAGTATTTTGGATAACCGTTTTTCCACCAACCTACACGTGTTTTATCTGGAAACCAAACTCCAGCTACATAAGTACCTAAATGCGAATCTCCAGAGTAATACTCTTCGAAATTACCACGCATCCCCATGTAGCCATTACCTAGACTGGTTAAACTTTCTACTAAACGTTTATGTTGTGGATTTAATTCAGAGCTACGCACTTCCCAAGGCGCTACTTCCATTGTTCTTAGTGTCATCTTTTCTATCCTGTGTGTTTTTATTTTAGTGCACTTACGGCAAAGACAATCTGACTTTTATGTGTTTGCCCAGGCATTAATCTGATTTGACCAAATTCAGGTCGATTTAAACTATTAGGTAGAGTTTGAGGCTCAAGTGCAATACTGTCAAACAGTCCCTCATCATGAGCTGCTACATCTAACGGGTTAGCCGTAAACATTACTAACGCATTACGATCACTGTACACTTTTAAATCATACATATGCGGCACGTGTAATTCAGCTATCGGACTAGCTAAATTCGGCTCAGCATTTACTTGGTAAACTTCGTCATACCCAGCATTGCTTTGCTCTAAAGTTTGACGTAATGCTTGTAAGGCTGTTTGTAAGTTTTTCCCGTTTTGGAAATTGTAAATTTCTCGTTCATCAGGAGCTACTGGTAACTGATTTTCGTCGAGTCGCCAATGCTGTCCATTAATACGTAAATTAGCAGTTAGCGGATTAATCTGCCAATAAGTATGTATAGTCGGATCAAACACGGTTGCCTGTTGAGTAGCTGTAGCGGTATAACTTATTTTTAATTGGTTGTCATCGGTTAATAAGTAATCAATAACCAGCTCTAAAGTACCAGGAAAGCCATCCATTTGTGGCGTTAAAGTTAAGTTTAAGCGTACTTTATTTGGTGCTAGTTTAC
The DNA here is from genome assembly GCF_003585935.1 of Psittacicella hinzii. GTDB lineage: Bacteria > Pseudomonadota > Gammaproteobacteria > Enterobacterales > Psittacicellaceae > Psittacicella > Psittacicella hinzii. The sequence continues at coordinate 14,859 of NZ_NRJG01000062.1, read as the reverse complement.
ATCCGGTAAACCATTGGTTACCCATGCCTCGACTACCACCATGTAAACAGTTGCTACCGTTGTTTTGTTCTACTTGATAGGTTTTACCCTCAAGCTCAAAGCGACCTTGAGCAATGCGCCCAGCCACTCTACCTATTTGTTTATTGATATTGAACGGATTAACCAGATAGTCTGATACTGGATTACAACAAACGAGCAAATTTTCCGGACGAGTTGAAGCATTTAGAACAAATTCATGAACTATGCCACCTAAATTTAGAACCGTTACTTGGGTATCGCGTTTATTTTTTAAAACAAAAGCTTCTACTGATCTTACTTGTTGTCTAATATGATCAGACATATCTGGTCTCCTGTGAAAATGATTATTTATTCGTTGGTTTAATGGTAAATACGGCAAGTGCACCTAAGAGTAAAGCAATACCTGCTGCATAGAACATATTTACTTGACTAAAACCTAATAATGGGAAAAGAGCAAAACTTGCTACTGAAGCTACAATTTGCGGTAAGCAAATTGAACCATTAAATAAACCTAAGTATGTACCCATGTGTTTAGTACCAACTAAGGCATTAGTTACATAAGTTAGAGGATAAGTTAAGATACCTGCCCAACTAAAACCGATTAAAGTAAATGAAAGAATTAAAGCGTATTGATTTGTAAATACCGCAACACTTAATAAACCTAATGCCCCAAAGAATAAACTTACAAAGTAAGATACACGATTGTATTGGCTAGGGATTTTAGCTAGAACATAACTATAAACAACCGCAGCTACAGATTGTACAGCTGCTAATACCCCATACCAGTTACCAGCTGCTTGGTAAGCTTCAGTATTAGCGTCTGTTGTTTGCCATACATTAAGTGCGATTGCTCCAGCTGAATAAGTCCACATATATTGGAAAGCAAACCAACTAAAGAATTGCACTAAAGTTACAGTCCAGAAAGAAGCCGGAGCTGCTTTAAGAAGTTTAATCCAGTTGCTTGACTCGTTAGTTTGGTGTTGTAAATCGATACCGTGGTACATTGCATAAGTTGCTGGATCATATTCTTTAACTTTCCATACAGAAAGAATAGTGGTAACAATTAATAAAGCCCCACCAATATAGAAAGCTAATTTAACTGTTGGTGGAATATGTCCGGCTTCGACAAAGTTAGCAATCCCTAAACCAGCAAAGATAAATGGGAGAGCTGCCGCAATTACCGAACCTGTATTACATAAGAAACTTTGAATACCATAGGCATAGCTTTTTTGTTTCTCATTAACCATGTCACCTACAAGCATTTTAAATGGTTGCATTGCCATGTTTGAAGAAACGTCTAACAGAGCAATCATAATCGCTCCGAATAATAAAGCTGCTAGAGAAGCATAACCAAAACCAAAACTACCAGCGTTTGGCAGCATAAACATTACAAGAGCAGCAATAATCGTACCATAAATTAAGAATGGTAAACGACGACCACCTAGTCGCGGAGACCAAGTGCGATCTGAAAAGTGTCCGACAAAAGGTTGTACTAATAAACCTGCTAATGGAGGGAGAATAAAGAACCAACCTAAACTATGTGGATCAGCTCCAAGAGTTTGGAAAATACGGCTCATTTGAGAACTTTGAAGCGTGAAAGCAATTTGCACTCCTAAGAAACCAAAACTAAGCATCCAGATAGTATTTTTAGGGAGGTCCGGTAAACCCCGAGTTTGAGTTGCATTCGTGGTCATATGTTTTTTCCTTTAGTAAAGTTTTAACATGGGGAGCTTTCGGAAAACTCTACCCTAATAAATATTTTAGATAAAACTTCCTTTAAGACAAGAGGCACAAGTATAACCACGACAAAAAGCTCATATTTCGGTTGTAACTAAATATCATTAATCTAAAGTTAGTGCGTTTTTAGTAGTTACTTTTCGTAAAGTACAAACTCAGCACGAAACACAACTCTAATTTCTTGAAAAACGCTACAAATCTTCGCTGCCTCACTTTATTATAAATTAAAATTAATTTTTGCGATTTTTCTCAAAAAAGTGTGAAGTAGATCACATTAATCTTTATTAATTTAGTCAACTATTTACGTATTTTTGCCAATTTTTAATTTTGAACCGTTGTTTTTAATCTTTAAAAATTATTAAAATCGACATTAGATTATTTATAAATTTACTTTTTAAGACTATTATCTTTCTTATTGAAAAATATGGATAATGAAAAATATAACTCCACTTAATAGATACACAAACTTATAGATACGCAAAAAGCCCTAACCATGAGGTTAGAGCTCGATATTTATAAATAGTTTGGAAATATTATGTATATTTTACTACTAAAAGTATAAATATACAAATAGTAAGCTAAATACTAGAGAAAAGCCCATAGATAATAAGCCTGGAAGCATAAAACTATGGTTAAAAATAAACTTACCAATACGGGTTGTACCTGTACTATCAAAGTCACAAGCTGCAATAATTGGTCCGTAGTTTGGCACAAAGAAATAACCGTTTACCGCTACCATTGTTCCCACTAAAATTGCAGGTGATAAGCCTAAAGCTAAACCTAGAGGGAATAAAGTAACAACGGTTGCAGCTTGGCTATTTACTAAAACCGAAAGAATAAAGAGCGCAAAAGCAAAAGTCCATGGTGCAGTGTGCACTAAAGATTTTACTACTTCTTTTACTTCATCAATATGAGCCGCAATTAAAGTATCACCTAACCAAGCAATACCGAAAATCGCAATAACTGCACGCATCCCAGCATGGAATACCGAACCTTTAGTAATTAAGTTACCATCTGGTTTACAGCAAAGAATAATTAATGCTGCAGCACTTAACATAATAATTTCAATCGTAACCGGCATACTTAATGGTGTACCATTAAACTCTGGACGTAAATGCGGCACTCCGCCTAAAAGCACAACTGAAATTGAAGCTAATAAGAAAATTAATACCGACCATTTAGCTGTAGCAGGAGTTTTCTCTACTTCTACTTGCGCAAATTCAGTATCTGCAAGGTCATCTTTATATTCTGGATCTTGTAAACGTCTTTGATATTCTTGGTCATCTTTTAATTCTTTGCCCATGCGGTTAACAAAGAAACAAGCTACAAAAATCCCTAAAATCGTACCAGGAACAGTAATTTTGAGAATATCTAAGTAGTCGATGTGGAAAGGTTCAAAAATCTTCACTGCCGTAACTACTGCTGCGGCTATCGGACTAGCAACAATGGCAAATTGCGAAGCAATTACTGCCATTGATAAAGGACGTTCTGGACGAATACCTTGTTTACGACTTACTTCAGCAATTACTGGTAGCACAGAATAAGCTACGTGACCTGTACCAGCAAAAACCGTAAAAATAAAGGTTACTGCTGGAGCAATAAAAGTAATATATTTAGGATTACGGTGAATAATGCGACTTGCAATCTTGATCATATAATCAAGACCACCAGCTGCTTGCATAGCTGCAGCTGCCGATACTACAGCCATAATCATTAACATTACGTCAATTGGAATATTACCAGGTTGAATATGGAATAGAGTAGTTAAAATTAACAGCCCAATTCCCCCCATAACCCCTAGACCAATACCGCCAATACGTGCTCCGACAAGAATACAAAGCAGAACTATGGCAAATTGGAGGAAAAACAACATATAAAACCTCGTTAAAACACCGATAAAACTTGGAAAAATTTTAAACGCTTGTTAATTATATGCTACTTTTGCCGAACCTGCAGCACTAACCCAAAGAAAAAATTAGATTTATGCGCCTTCCTTTACTCCTAAAGCAAACAAAATCACGAAAAAAGCGCAAATTATGCTTATTTTACGGGGCTAGCTTTTGTATACTATAGATAGCCCTGAGTTAATGTCTCATGGGCTTAAGGATTTTTTATGTGGGATCTTTTGCAACAAACCAAAAATACCCTAGAACAAAAATACTACCAAGTATTCGACCATAACCTACGCTTAGCCGTTACCGGACTAAGTCGTAGTGGGAAAACCGCATTTATTACTAGTCTAATTAATCATTTACTCAATGCCGATGATGATCGTGGGCATTTAGCACTTTTTACTCCTGTACAGCAACAACAAATTTTAAGTTGTAAAATTGTACCCCAACCCAACTTTAATGTACCAAGTTTTACTTATAGTAAAAACTTAAGTGTACTCTCGACCAATCCACCTACTTGGCCACAAGCTACGACTGATATTTCAGAAATTCGCTTAGCCATTCGCTATCAAAACAACAAGTCGTTTTTTGATAAGCTAACTTCGATTAACTTTCGTGAACACAATACTCTGTATTTAGATTTAATCGATTATCCTGGAGAATGGCTCTTAGACTTACCGTTGTTGCATTTATCTTACGCTCAATGGAGTCAAAGCGGTAATTTCCTTGATACAGCATTACGTCAAAAGTTAGCTCAACCTTGGTTACAAACTTTAGAACAACTTGATTTATATGCTCCGGTTGATCTTGAGCAATTAGCACAAATTAGTCAACTGTACACCGAGTTTTTACATCAGTGTAAAGCTCAAGGTTTAGAATTTATTCAACCTGGACGTTTTGTGTTACCAGGAAGTTATAAAAACTCACCGCTTTTAACTTTCTTCCCTCTAGTGCATATAGAATCTACCGAATGGAGCAAGTTATTAAAGCATGCTAGTAAAGAACCGAACTCAACTATAGCCATTTTAAAAGAACGCTATGAACAATACGTTGAGCAATTAGTTAAAGGTTTTTACGAGCAGCATTTTAAGCGTTTTGATCGGCAAATTATCTTAGTTGACTGCTTAACTCCGCTTAATCATTCTGATTTAGCCTTCTTTGAGACTAAAAAAGCTCTAGAACAAATTTTTGCACACTTTACGTACGGACAACGCAGTTTATGGCATCGTCTGTTTATGCCACAGATTGATAAATTAGCTTTTGCCGCTACTAAAGCCGATCATATAACTTCGGATCAATGGAGTAATCTTGTTTCTTTACTTAAAAACTTAACACGTGAAAATCTGCGTGAAGTTAATTTTAAAAATATTGAAACCGCTTATTTTGCTTTAGCTGCTATTCGTGCTACTGAACAACTAGAATTTACGCAAGATGGCAAAACCCAATTTGCCCTTGCAGGTAAGCGTTTAGGTGAAAGTGAAACTTCATATCAATATCCAGGACAAGTACCAAGTAGCGTTCCGCAAGCTGATTTCTGGCAAAATAATAAATTTGCTTTCGATCAATACCACCCTTTACCCCTCAATAGTGAACAACGTATTAATGCCATTGGCATGGATAAAGTGTTGGACTTTTTACTGGCTGATAAATTTGCATAATTATGGTACAAGGCAAGAAAACATTTACCCCCGAAGAAATAGCCCAAGCACAAAATGCGGCTAATACCTCTTCTCCTTTGCATACACAAAGTAATCCGCAAACTCCTTTTACTCCTAAACAAGTGTTTAGTGCGCAGCAAATGGAGCAAATGCAAGCTAAAACTTCAGACTTACCCTCGGGTCATGAAGAAGAGGCTAGAAGCACAACCTTGCTTAAAAGCGAAAAAGCTCTAGATCTAGCCAGTGAGTTAACTCCAAGTAAACTTCTTACGTGGATGATCCGCTTATTAAGTTTATTTGTTGGTAGTATAGGTTTAATAATTCTGTATCAAGTTGTAGCCATTGGGCAGCAAGTGTTTAACTTGTTTACTGGAGCGGGGATTTCCGGTACTTTGCTCTTATTAATTGCTAAGCTTTTAGCTTACGGTGGTTTATTAGGTATTACACTCTGGTTAGTTTACTTTCTCTATCATGAATTAAATACGCTTAATAAGCTGCGTCGCCACGAAGAGCAACAACGCGCTGCTGGAGTGGTTATGCATGCTTATGCTACAGTGAATACGGCAGCTAATATTACCAGTATTACCCATCATCAAGGTTCACAGATTTTCACCCAACCGCAGCAAGCGATTCTTTGGTGTGAGCAGCAGTTAAAAACTCTCGATCTCAATCAAAATCACCCTGCGATTGTTAAATGGCGACAATCAGTAAGTAACTATCAAAACAGCGAAGAAGTTTTAATGCTTTTTTCGCGCTTAGTACTTGAACCATTAGATAAAGAAGTTTTACAAATCGTACATCAACGTGCAGCAACCGATGCCATTATTATTGCTTTATCTCCTTATCCAAGTTTAGATATGGCATTTTTAGCATGGCGTAATGCGACTATGATTAAAAAAGTAGCTAAAATCTACGGTGTAGAACTTGGTTATTTTGCGCGTTTAAGTTTATACAAACATATTCTTGTGAATATTGCCGTAGTTGGGGTTAGTGAATCTTTAGAACAGATGACAGATCTAAGTGGTTACTTATCAACCTCGATAGTCGGTAAGATTTCGAGTAAAGCTGCTCAAGGTATAGGTATAGGTTTACTTTCTGCGCGCCTTGGTATTAAAGCTATGGAGTTTAGTCGTCCTTTACCGTTTAATAGTAAGAATTGCCCTCAACTATTAACCCTAGGCAAAGAAATCGGCAAAAAAGTAATCCAAGTAACCTTAAAAGGTAAAAGCCAAACTTCACAAGATGATTAAGTTTACTTAAGGATAGCCTCTAGGAAGCGTCAACAATAACTGATCCATTTGGTTAATCTATTTGGTTAATCTATTTGGCTAATCAATTTGGCTAATCTTATGATTAATCTAATGCCTAATCTTATATGTAACCGACCTCATTGTGAAGGGTTGTTAAAGCCTTAATTTTAAAGCTTTAACAAAGAGATAACTAGGCACAAAATAACAACTTAAGCTATAATATAAAGTGTTTTAGTCTAACTGAATTTAAGCTCGGTTAAAGCTAAAACACTTTATACACAAATAAATTTTGTCCGCTTTCTTGCTTAACAAGAAAAGTAAAAATAAATTTCTTTGTGTATAAATCACACAATCAGCAATATCTAAGGAAACTCTATGTCTTTAGTCGCTCTTTATACTAGTCACGTTAAACGTCTAGTAAATTACTATACGCAATATTTAAAACAAAATAATAAAAGTGCCGTTTGGTTACACTATGGAGATCATGAACTTTATTTTGATGATGACCAAGAAAAACCATTCCGCGCGAACCCTTATGCAGTACACTTAATTAACGAACCTAAAGCTGTAGGTTCTTATATTCGTGTGGCTCAAGACGGTGAAATTACTCTTTATAACTTTGTTGATAATGGTTATTGGGTAGTACCTACGGTTTTAGATTTTAGTTTCTATGCTTCATCAGGGCTAGTTAAAGTTGTGGATTTTACTGATTTTAAAGTGTTACAACCTACGTTAGAAGCCGAAGCGAAAACAGCGATGATTATTGGTCCAAATCCTGCAAAATATGCAGAATTAGGCTTTAGTCAAGCACAAATTAACGAACAAGAGTTATTACTAGACTTACAAGACTTACGTTTAGTAAAAACTGATTACGAATACGAAATGCTATGCCAAGCACAATACTTAGCAATTAAAGCACATCGTACAGTTAAAGCAGCCGTAACTACCACTAACTTTAGTGAAAACCAACTTTTAGGTTTATATTTACAAAACGCTGAACTACCTTACGATGCCCAAGGTTATAGCAGTATTCTGGCGTTCAATAAAAATGGTGCGATTTTACACTACAATAAATTAGATTTTGAAGCTCCTAGCGAAAAACTTTCGTTTTTAATTGATGCTGGTGCGACTTATAAAGGCTACCAAGCTGATATTACTCGTACTTATTGCCTAGATAGTAATCAATTATTTGCCGATCTAATTTTAGGTGTAGGTAACATTAAAGACGAAATTATTGTAAATATGCGTCCAGGAGTATCAACCGCTTCATTACAAGAATTAATGTTACGTAAAACCGCTGAATTATTAATTGACGCAGAAATTTTACAAAACATGGATATCGATCAAGCTTATGAATTAAAAGTGCCACATAAATTTGTGCCACATGGCTTTGGTCACTCTTTAGGTATTGGTACGCACGATGTGCGTGGTCGTATTAAAACTCCACAAGTACCTGGCTTAAGAGCAACGCATATCCTCGACGTAGGTAATGTATGGACAGTTGAACCTGGTCTGTACTTTATCGATCAACTATTAGAACAAATGTTTGATGATCCACAAGTAGCACCGCACTTAAATCAAGAACTTCTTGAAGAATTAAATCCGTACGGTGGTATTCGTGTTGAAGACAACATTATGTTACAAGATACCCAACTCGTAAACTTTACTGGGGATCTAGATAATATGTAATTCTTAACCTCAGTTCTTATCCAAGGGTAATAACTGAGGGTTTTCTTATGCTACAAGTATTAATTATTACCGGCTCAAGAGAAGGTCATACTTCTAAGTTAGGACAATATATCGGACAAAGGCTTAGTGAGCAAAGCGAGGTAAGTGTAACTTATTTACCCTTAAAGCAAGCTAATAGCTTAAGCCATGCCGAATTACAGCTTGAAAAATACGCGAGTGTAGTTATTGGTGCTTCGATTCACTACGGACACTTTCCACGTGAATTATTAGCTTTTGTTGCTAAACACCTAGCTTATTTAAGTAGCCATCCTTGTCATTTTTTTGGCGTAAACTTAACGGCACGTAAACCAGAAAAAAGTAGCCCTGAAACTAACGCTTACGTACGTAAATTCTTAGCGCAAAGCCCATGGCAACCAACTAGTGTTGGCGTTTTTGCTGGTGCTTTAAATTATAGTCAGCTAGGCTTTTTTGATCGTACGATGATCCGCTTTATTATGATGCTAACTAAAGGTGATACTGATCCAGCAACTAATAAAGTGTATACGGATTATCAAGACGTAGATAAATTTACGCTAAGCATTGCCCAAAGTTTAAACAAATAAATATCTTTGATTGAGAATAACACCATGACGACTGAAGTTAAAGACGAAAAAACTCTAACCTTACCTTTAGACTTACAAGAACAATTTGAAGAAATTCGTCGCGGTACAGAAGCTATCTATTCTGAACAAGACTTAATTAAAAAATTATTAGAGCGCCGTCCGTTAATAGTAAAATTAGGTGCAGACCCTACAGCTCCAGATATTCACTTAGGGCACACTGTTGTTATTAACAAATTACGTACTTTACAAAAATTCGGACACCATATTCATTTCTTAATTGGTGACTTTACAGCTTTAGTTGGTGACCCATCAGGTCGTTCAGCTACGCGTCCACCATTATCAAAAGAGCAAATCTTAGCTAATGCTAAAACCTATCAAGAACAATTATTTAAAATTCTTGATCCAGAGAAAACAACTATTCGTTTTAACTCTGAATGGTTAGGAGCATTAGGTACTGAAGGTGTATTACGCCTAGCTTCACAATCTACGGTTGCGCGTATGCTCGAGCGTGATGACTTCCACAAACGTTATCACAACAACCAATCGATCGCAATTCACGAGTTCTTATATCCATTATTCCAAGGTTACGACTCAGTAGCAATGCAAGCTGATATTGAGTTCGGTGGTACAGACCAAACTTTCAACCTTTTAATGGGTCGTGAATTACAAAAAACTTACGGTCAAGCGCAACAAGTATGTATTACTATGCCTTTACTTGTAGGTTTAGATGGTGAGAAGAAAATGTCTAAATCATTAGGTAACTACATCGGAGTTACTGATGAACCTAACGAAATGTACGGTAAAGTAATGGCAATCTCTGATGATTTAATGTGGGACTGGTATACACTTCTATCATTTAAATCATTAGCGCAAATCCAAGAGTTAAAAGACAAAGTAGCAAACGGTATGAATCCACGTGACGCTAAAGTAGAACTAGCTTTAGAAATTACTGCGCGTTTCCACTCTGAACAAGCAGCTTTAGCCGCTAAAGAAGAGTTTACTAATCGTTTTGCTAAAGGCCAATTACCAACCGATTTAGAAGAATTAACTGTAACTATTCCAGATGGTCAAGATGACTACCCATTAGCTAACCTGTTAAAAGATGCACAAATGGTAAGTTCAACTTCTGAAGCTTACCGTAACATCGAAGGTAATGGTGTATCTATCGACAGCGAAAAAGTTACAGATCGTAAACATCGCGTAGCTGCTGGTACTACAGCAGTGTACCAAGTAGGTAAACGTAAATTTAAACGTATTACGCTCGTAAAATAATCTGCTATAGCTCATAAGAGTTAACTCCTCTTATGAGCTCTTTGATCATGAACAAAGAAAAACGCATTGCAATCTTACAGCGCTTACAAGCCGAAAATCCACATCCGCAAACTGAACTCGTATGGAATTCACCCTTTGAATTACTAATCGCGGTAATGCTTTCAGCTCAGGCTACAGATGTGTCTGTAAATAAAGCTACAGCTAAATTATTTCCGGTAGCTAACACACCAGAAAGCATTTATGCTCTTGGGGTTGATAAACTCAAAGAGTACATCAAAACCATTGGTTTATTTAATACTAAAGCTCAAAACGTTATTGTCACTTGTAAAATCTTAATTGATAAACATCAGAGTCAAGTGCCTGAAAACCGTACTGATTTACAAGCTTTACCAGGTGTAGGACGTAAAACTGCTAATGTAGTATTAAATACAGCCTTTGGGCATCCAACTGTGGCAGTGGATACGCATATTTTTCGCGTTTGTAATCGCATGAATTTTGCACCTGGAAAAAATGTAGAGCAAGTAGAACAAAAACTCCTAGCAGTTGTCCCTAAAGAATTTATTTATGATGTTCATCATTGGTTAATTCTACACGGACGTTATACTTGCACGGCACGCAAACCTAAATGTGGTCAATGTCTACTAGCAGATCTTTGTGAATATAAAGACAAAGGATTAGATACTCATGGCTAGTAAAAAACCTCATAAACCAGGTTCGGCATCTATTGCGCAAAATCGTCGTGCTCGCTTTGATTATTTTATTGAAGAAACATTCGAAGCAGGGCTTTCTTTACTTGGCTGGGAAGTTAAATCTTTACGTCAAGGTAAAGCGAATATTGCTGATTCATACATTACATTTAAAGAAAACGAAGCTTTTCTGTTTGGGGCAACAATCCAGCCTTTAAATCAAGCTTCAAGCCACGTAATTAATGATCCTACACGTACGCGTAAACTTTTACTACATCGTAAACAAATTGATACGTTATATGGTAAAGTTGGTCGTGAAGGTTATACAGTTCTGTGTTTAGAGCTTTATTGGCATAAATCTTACGTCAAAGCTAAAATTGGTTTAGCACGCGGTAAGAAAATGCACGATAAACGTGAAACCGTAAAAGATCGTGAATGGCAAATTCAAAAAGCGCGCATTATGAAAAATTCGAATCTGCGCTAAACGCAAAAAAGCACTAAAAGTAAGAATCAACATTCTTGCTTTTAGTGCTTTTTGCATATGTAAAAGGAGGGCTTACGCCCTCCTTTAAGAGTAAAATCAAAGCAAATTAAACGCGTTTGAAGTCAACGTGTAATAATTTTGGTTTGAAAGCGTGACGTTGTAAAGCTTGAACTTTTACTTTTTCTTCTTTACCGTCAACAACTACTGATAACACTTCAGAATAGAATTCTGGGTTGTTTGACCAGTTGTTTACTTTTTCGTGATCTAATACGATCGCAACTGGTTCAGCGTTACCACCATAGATAATACCAGGAATTTTACCCTCGCGACGAAGGCGGCGGCTCACACCTTTACCTTTCGCATCTTTTAATGTAGCTTCTAATGTAATAGCCATTTTCTTTTCCTTAAAAAAGAGAGATTAAAAAGTATATGTGTTAAAAGGTGACCCATTTAATTAACACAGCTACGTATTATAGCAAAGTTTTAAAAAATTTGTAATATTTTTACACATTTATTTTTGCTGACAACTCATATTTCTCCTCGATACAAGCCTAGAAATCCTTAGCTTAGACCATGGAGTAAGTTATAATATAGAAGCAAAAATTAACCTTAACCTTTAACACTATTCTATGAGTAAACCCGTTATTACCCTAATGGGAGCTACAGCTTCAGGCAAGACGCGTTTAGCTATGGCATTATATGCCAAACATCCTGATAAATTCATGCTAATTAATGTTGATTCAGCCTTAATTTACCGTGATATGAATGTTGGAACTGCTAAACCTACTGCACAAGAGCTAGAAAAATACCCCCATGCCCTAGTAGATATCTTAGATCCTGCCGAATCGTACAATGTTGGACAATTTGCTCAAGATGTTGCTAAGCTCATCGCTCAAGCGCATCAAACAAATAAAGTTCCAGTACTTGTAGGTGGTACTATGATGTACTATCGCTCTTTATTAGGGCAACTAGATAATTTACCCTCTTCGACTGCAGAAAGTCGCGCTTGGGTAAATGAATTACAGCAAACTAAAGGTAATGAATATTGCCATCAAATGCTTGAGAAAATCGACCCAGCCGCATTTAAGCGTTTACATCCTAACGATGCCCAACGCGTAGGTCGAGTTCTTGAACTATGGTATTTAACCGGCAAAGGGATGAGTGAAATTTCGCAGAATAATTCAAGCGAAAACAAACACCTTTCACCTTTAGAAAAAGAATTACGCATGCGCCGTATTAATAAAAAATTATTTAATACTCCGCATTACGAACTAGCAGATTACTATACGGACTTTGCGCAATTAACTCCAGATCTATGCTTAGCCAAACAAAATACTCAAGGTCTATATGAATTTCATGATGTAAAAGGTAATACCTTAACCAGTGAATATAACCTTTTACAATTTGCGATGTATAACCAAGATCGCGCAGCTCTCCATGCAGATATTAATAACCGCTTAAAAGATATGGTGGAGCAAGGGATTGTGGAAGAAGTGCACAAATTGTATCTACGCGGTGATTTAAACCGTGACATGCCAAGTGTACGTTGTGTAGGTTATCGTCAACTCTGGGATTACTTTGATGGTGAAGTTGATCTAGAAACCGCTCTAGAAAACGTTGCCGCTGCAACGCGTCAATTAGCTAAGCGTCAAATTACATGGTTACGTTCTTGGCCTTTACCTTTTACGCAAATCCCTACTAATATCCCTGTTGACAAGCAAATTGAAATTATTGAGAAAGTACTAGAGTTTGCAGAAAATACTCAGACAGAGTAATAACTAAAAATAGTTTTTTTAGAAATTCGTTTTTTCTGTTACTTATATATTTCTGTACATATCTTTCTTCTGCTACTTATGTTCATCTCCTCTAACCGGTTACTAATATGGTAAAACAAATCCTCCTTGCTACAAGTAATCAAGGTAAACTAAAAGAATTTCAAGACTTATTTAATCATGCTGATCTTGGCACAGCGGTGCAAATTCGTAGTCTAGCTGAATTTCCACAAGTTGATTCTCCAGAAGAGAACGCTCCTTCTTTTATTGGCAATGCTTTAATTAAAGCTTACCATGGTGCAGCTCTTACAGGTTTACCAACCTTAGCCGATGATTCGGGCATTTGTGTAGATGCTTTACAGTCAGCTCCAGGTATTTACTCGGCTCGTTTTGCGCAAATGCAAAACTTCACTCCTGAAGATCCAAGCATTAATAAAGAGCAACTAAATTTCTTAAGCTTACTAGAAACTTTAGCTAAAGTACCTGAAGGACAACGTCAAGCTCACTTTTACTGTTGTTTAGTTCTGGTGCGCTTTCCTAATGATCCTGAACCTTTAGTTGCAGTTGGCACATGTGAGGGTTATATTCTCTTTAATGCTGTTGGCACTAACGGACATGGCTATGATCCAATTTTCTTTAGCCCTGAATTAAATCTTTCTTTTGCTCAAGCAACTATGGCACAAAAGAATAGCGTTTCACACCGTCACCGTGCCTTTGCTGATTTAATTCAACGTGGTCTAAAAGAATTCTTAGCTAAATAAGCACTTAGCTAAATTAGTTCTTAGATAAATAATTTCTTAGCTAAATTAGTATCTTCGGGCACGTACGGTCAAGATAGTAGTAAATACTATACGATCCCTAAGATAGTATTACATACTGTAAGAATCCTAATATCGCTCTAATATTCTAAAGTAGGACAAATACTAGTCTATTTAATTGTACAGTGTAAAACCTACGTATTATTTATTTTCAGACAACCATATTATGGGTAATTCTTATACTTACCTAGTATGATCTAAAGTCAAATAAACTTTGTTTACCCTATTTCATCATGACGCAAAAAAAGCATAAAAAGAAAGTCGCTTGTATTTTGCTCGTACTCGTAGCCCTTTTAGCTTTAGTAGCTTATATGTTTCGCGGTAAGTACTATGAGTATCGACAAGAGTTAGCGCAAAGGCAAGCTACTTTAGCTTTTCAAAAAGACTTAACTTATCGCTTAATTGATAAAGTGGATAAGTATATTTTTATTGCCTCTGGCACTAAAAATAATAGTATCTGTTTTATCGTTTCCCCTTACGATGGTTCGGTATTTTTAGGTAATGTTCTTGGAGCTGCACAACAAACTGACAAAAATGGTTGTGGTAGCGTATTTTATATCCCTTATATTTCATACAACTTAGCTCCACGTTACTTAACCATGTTTAATCACGTTAAATATTTACTCGAAGCAGGACAAGATCGCCGCTTTGATTATTTAGACGAAGATTTTAAAAATGGTCCACGTGCTTATAGTTTCCGTACGCAAGAGCACTCACCAACCTTCGATTTTCTTAAAGAAGTTTTTGCTCCAGCTAAACTCGAAAGCAACTATCAGTTCCCGATTTATATTAAATACCAACCTAATAATGAAGCTGTAGTATGGCATTGGGGACAAAGAGCACTACTCGAACTTCAAGTGCAACAGCCATAAAAATATAAGTACCAATATAAGTACAAACAAAATCCAGTTATTTTTTATATACTCCCTTTCAATACCCATTAAAAAAGACTAGAAGTAAATACTTCTAGTCTTTTTTAAT
>NZ_NRJG01000061.1 GCF_003585935.1 Psittacicella hinzii | reverse complement strand
ATGCTACTTAGATATGCTACTTAGTTGTTCTACTAATGATTAATTCGTAATTATTAAACTTTAGACTATTTACCTAAAGAGATATTCTTCACTGAAAGAGCATATCTGCCAAAGTAAGTACGTAAAATTTGAGCTTGCGCTTCTAACTCAAACTTCTTACTAGTACCTGCAGGTTCTTGACTTAAACTTAAGTTAAAGCCATTTAACCATTCTTCGAGACGATATTTACTTTGTGTAAGTAGATCTACATAATTAGCCTGCGTTAAACTTAAGTACTGTTGCGGATGAGTTAGAAGTTGTGCTACATGCGGATAATTTAACAGCTCTAACCAAGAAGCAGCATTCTCTAAACTCCAGAACTCTTTATTCTGGGCAAAGATTTGCACTAAATCTTGTGGATCGGCAAGAGTTACTTGTTGCATACTTGGTAATACGGCATACTGATCAGAACCTAGAACCATTACTTGTTCATTACTCTTAGCTAAATCTAAAGCTTGAGTATTTTCAGTTGCTTTATTGCTAGGCTGTTTCTCACTAGTCTGATTTTGATTAGGCAGATTATCGTCAGTGTGTATATCACTAGACTGGTTATCGCCTAATTGTTTATCACTCGACTGGCTAGTGATTGCTTGCCTAGTGATTACTTGGCTATTCGTCACAAATTTCGTAAGAGCTTGTGTTAAGTTATTTATAACTTGTTGACCTGCTTGTGCAGCCGAGCCAAGTAAAGTAACTTGCTCAAGCCAAGCTTTATAGTCTTTAACTTTAACCCCATGGTAAGCAACTTGCGTTTCATAAGCTAATCTATAACCACAAAGCAAACTCGTAGGGGCAACTTGTGTATTAGGCTTTAAAGCTAATTGCGCATAGTTAACATAAGTTGTTGCTGGATCAGGCTCTTGTGTCTCATCAGCCATAAAATGCCATTTACGTTCAGCTAATTTTACTTTGGCTTTAGTTTTAGCTTTATCTTTTGCTGCTTCTTGTTGCTTAGCACCCTCTTGATGGTTAGCAGTTTCTTGTTGTGTCGCTAAAAACGGTGAAGCATAGACATAGTTGAAGTGTTGAATTTGACTATAACGTACAAAATAGCTAACTGCACTTGTATGCACCCCAACAAAATGTAAAGAAGCGGTATTTAATACTTGAGGATTAATGTACTGTTCGCTACTTTGCAAACCTACTTTACCAATTAAACGCTTGAATAAACTTGCACTTGTAAACATACTTTCATGATTGAAAGCTAAAGCACAAGCATCTAATCTCCAAGCATCATAGGTTTGTCCTAAGGTTGGTAATTGAGCAATAAAGCTATCTAAGCCTTTACTGTCATAGATGGTTTGTGGATCTAAAACTGCAATCCAAGCGGCTTCTTCATGCCCGGCTAGTTTAATTAGTTCTTGTAGTTGTACAAAACCAAAATTAAAAAAGTTATGGTATAACCAATAAACGGAAAATCCTCCCTCATACATATACTCGGCTAGCCAAGGATTATGTTGTGGAACAATCGGACTCGGATAAATAGCTAGTTTAAAACCAGGATTTTCTTCAACAAAGGCTGTTGCTATTTCTAAGCTTTGATCAGCTTGTACTCCTACTGGAGGAGGTGCATATACTAATACCCCTTGCGTAAAAGCTTGCTTGATTGTTTCTAAGCTCGCACTTAAAGTTACGGCTTCTTGATATACCGGAATTAAAGCATAAGCTTCTACTTTGGTTTGTAATTTACGGAAATCATCTTGCTGTACCGTTTGATCACCCTGACGTAGTAAATCTACTTGTTGAGGAATCTGTCCGGCAGCTAAATAAGCTGGAGTTAATTTAGTCATAATGAGATAAATAATTAATCTGGCAGCTCATGTCAAGAAATAACACACGAGCTAAAAATTTTCACAGCCTTATTAAATATAAGGACTATCTTTAATTAGACAAGAAAATTAAGACCGAGTTCAAAGAAATTCTCACTTTTCTCTTAGTTTTTTCTCTTGGTTTTTTCTCTTGGTTTTTTCTCAAGTGAGAAATAATCTTTATGATGCATCACTTTGTGGTGTATCACTTTGTGATGTTTCACTTCTGTTCTACATTATAAGAAATTATCTGACACAATTACAAAAGCAAATTTTAGCAATGTAAAAAAGACCGACAAACACTTGTCGGTCTTTTTTACATTAAAACAGTCCATTATCACCATCAGAGTTTAAATCGATGTTTGGTTGAAATACTGGAGCTGTTGGTGGAACTTGATCTTTACGATAATATTCAATAAAGCCACCTGAAGTTACGTAGTAACCATTACTGTTAATACGGTAAGCTTCAATGTTTTTCGGCATAAATGGTGCATAAGGTTTTATTGAAGATAATTGATCACGTTCAAAAGCAATCCATTGTTGCAGTGCAACACCACCCCCGAACTCACGTCTACCTAGAGTAGTAGCATCATCTTTAGCTACGTAAGTTGCGGTGATATAGTTTGCGGCATAACCTACGAACCAAGCTGAACGCGAGTCGTTGGTTGTACCTGTTTTACCACCTACATCTTCACGACGTAAAGACATCGCCGCACGTGCTGTTTGGCTATTAAAGCCATAACCACCACGAATGTTCGAGTTTAGACCAGACCACATTAACCATGCTACATCTTGTGAAAGTACGCGAGGAGCATATTTAACTTCTTGCGCTTGCTCTTTCGCTAACAGCGTTGAGTTAGTTGCATCTGCTGCTTGCTCAATGTCTAAGTTACGTTTTTGTGTAACTTCTTCGCTTAGTTTAGCTAAGTCGTCTAGATCTTTTGGTGAATTAGGATCGTCTAAAGAAATGAGGTCATCATTCTTCATCCCTTTACCAGCAGTTGCATCTGCGGTAATTGGATCTACTGCTTTAATTGAATTACATTCGTTTGTATTAGCAGTACATGCCACTAAAGGATTAGCTTTATAAATGATGTCACCGTTTAAATTCTCAATGCGATCGATAAGATAAGGAGTAATTAAGAAACCACCATTATCAAATACGGCATATGCACGAGCCATCTCTAATGGCGTAAAGTTCGCTGTACCTAAAGCAAGAGAGTAAGTCGCCATAAATGAGTTCGAACTAAAGCCTAAACGTTGTAAGAACTTAGACATATAATCCGTACCCACTTGTTGGATTAATTTTACGGCAATAGTATTACGTGACTCACCAAAACCTTGACGTAAGGTAATATCACCTTTATAAGAGTCACCGTAGTTTTTCGGCTGCCATTTTTTACCATTAACAATAATCGCTAAAGGCTCATCACGAACAATAGTTCCCCAGCTATAACTACGCTCATCATTTGGTGCATATTTCTCAAATGCCGCTGCATATACAAATGGTTTAAACGAAGAACCTACTTGTACGGTCGCTTGCGTTGCACGGTTAAACGAAGAAAGGTAGTATGAGAAACCACCCACCATTACTTCAATAGCCCCGTTTTGTGAGTTTAAGCTAATTAAACCAGAGTTCACGTTCGGAATTTGCGCGAGTACTGCTTTAACACCAGTATCGTTAATGATAGGCTCAAAGTATACTAATTGCCCTGGAGTAAGAATTTGTGAAACTGCTTTAGGAGCTGCACCTTTAGCATCGGCATTGATGTAACGACCTGCCCATGCCATATCTTTTAAGTACATGGTTAAGCGGTTACCGCTAGCATCCATAACTTCAGCAGTTTCTTTACCTGCTGCTAATACTACACCTGGTTGAATTGGATCATATGCTGGATAGGTTTTTAAACGTACGAGAATCTTGTCGTTTAAAGTTTCATTATCCGGCATACCTTCAGCAATGTTAAATAAGAAGGTTTCGTTATCTTTAGCGCGCCAACCGTGTCGTTGGTCGTAGTTAATTAAGTTACGACGTACTGCCACTTCAGCTTGGTGCTGTAAACCGTTATCGATAGTTGTATAAACTTTAAAACCACCAGTGTAGGCAGCTTCACCATATTTTTTATACAGAGCTTGACGTACCATTTCTGATACATAACCTACGCTGTCGTTTGAACGACCTGGGTTTACTACAACCGCTTGCGCTTTAGTTTCGTTGTATTGTTTCTCAGTAATGAAGCCTGTTTCCCACATGGCTTCGAGTACTTGATCACGACGTTCAACGGCTGCTTTTAAATTTGCAATTGGATTTAAGCGCGTTGGCGACTGTTGAATCCCTGCTAATAAAGCTGCTTCTGATAATGTTAGTTCATCTACAGATTTATTGAAGTAAGTTTTTGCTGCTTCAGCAAAACCATATGAACGGTGACCTAAGAATACTTTATTCATGTAAGCCGCAAGAATTTCTTCTTTAGTCATGGCTTTTTCCATGCGCACCGAAAGAATAATTTCTTTAAACTTACGGATATATTCTTTTTTCGAGTTTAAAAAGAAGTTACGAGCTACTTGTTGAGTAATGGTTGAACCACCTTGGGCTTTACTACCAGTCTTAATCAGTACCCAAGCGGCACGAGCAATCGAACGTGTATCAAAACCACCATGTTCATAGAAACGACGGTCTTCGATAGCAATTACGGCATTACGTAATTGCTCTGGAAATTGTTCATAAGTTAATGTCGTACGACGTTCAGAACCATAGGTCGTAATAAGTTGACCATTACGGTCATACACGCGTAATGGTTCAGAGTACGTAGGAGTAAAGTCTTTAACATCAGGTAAATCGGTAATTAAATATGAGTAAAAACCGATAACCCCTGCTACCCCTAGAGTTCCTAAACCTAACCCCGCGGTAAAGAGAAATTTTAATTTATTTTTCATGGGAAAGAATTTAATTAAACACAAGTCCCGAAAGAGTAATTCAGTAATCTTAACCTTTAAGTTATGACGATGATCCATTATAGCAAAAGATACTTAAAATTTAATTGCTATCTTCTCTAAATGACTATCTTTGGCTGGTTAAAATGTAAATTTTAAGCAAGACTTAAGTAAATATTAGGGTCAGTGCTTAACCATCATAACTCAAAAATACATAAAACCCCTCGCTAGGGCGAGAGGTTTTATGTATTCTATGGTTTTAAAGCTAAGATCCGTCAAGAAGTAAAGAAAGCAAGCCCCCAAAGACAATCATTTAATTGTGCCTTAAGGATTTTATTTAGAGATGCTTCATCAGAGATCGCTTAATTGATCACTTTACTGATAGCTTTACTGATAGCTTTACTGATCTCTTTATTGCCGTCTTAACTTATTTGGTATAGCGAGAACTTTTACGTAACGATTGTCCGCGATTAATGATCTTATTCACTTTACTGCGGAAAACTGGAGCATAAGCACCAAGAGCCGAAGAGGTAAAAGTTTCTCCTTGGAGATCTAAGTAACAGGTAAACGCACTACACAATTGACTTAATTGCGTCATGAGAATACCTAATAATTGTTGGTGATCTAGAATTGAACGTGACACATAAATGTATAAACATTTATAGCTATTACGACGATTATCTGTTATCCACTGTCCAAACTCATTAAATAAGTAATAAAGCACAAACTCTTTATCATTTTTTGGACTTAAGCGCCATACGTTGTTATAGGATAAACGTACCACGTCTTGCTTAAACTGCGTACTGTTATACGTGTTTGACGAGTCTTTCATTTTATTCATGAGTAATGAATTTAATAACTCGGCTGAAATTTCAGCTCCACGTTGGTGACGCACTTTAAATACAATATAGTTATCCGGACTATCAAATAGCGTATTTAATTGATGAACAACAGGATCTTGCTCTACGTATACTTCTTGTTCAGGCTCAACTTGTATCGTTGGTGCGGCAGCTTGTGTACGTTGTCTTGCTAAAGTTAGCAGATCAGCTTGCTCACTATTTTCCTTAACCGCATTTACGGTCGGAGTACTTGAGGCACTTGGAGCTTTAGTTACTCCTGCTGCACTTGCTCCATTTACCGCTCCGGTTGAACTAGGATCACGATTTAATGGAGCTGTTGTACCCGCTGTAGTTACCACGCGATCTTGCGTAGGGCGAACTTGTGACTTAGCTTGTTGCTGCTTTTCTAATATTTTCAGAAATTCCTCTAAGTCTGCTTGGGATAATTCATTTAATAGGTTTTGCAGCTGAGCTTGGCTAAATTGTCCGGTACTATTAGATGAACTTGGAGCTGTGACCGTAGAAGCCGTTGCTGAATTAGCAGCACTTGTGTTACTAGCATTTCCTTTAGTAGCATTAGTTCCTTGATTAGCACTAGGAGTCGAACTTGAACTCGCTTGGGTGCTAGCTTTAGGAGCTACCGATGAGGTTGCGTTTGCTTGCATAGTCGCAGATAAAGCTGGATTAGACTTACCATTTCCTAATGCTCGTTCTTCAGCTAGAGTTAACTCACGATCTGGAGTAGCATTTTTTAATGCTTTACGTCTTTCACGCTCTGCAAGTACGCGAGTTACACTATCTGTAGCATAGGTTAGAGAACTACCAATACTTTCTTGTTGGTTAGTTTGTAAAGCTTTTTCCGTTTGCGCTAATGCACTTTCACTCGCCGTACCATTGGCTACGTATGAACGTGAATAATAGTTATCAGCCGCTTGCTGTTGACTATTTGACGCACTCAGTTTAGCAGGTGCTGCGGCTTTGGCACTAGCACTTGCTTGTGCTCCTATTGCAGCCGCTTGAGTACTAGCTTTTGTCTTACCGGCAAAATTAGGAGTGATTTCATTATAAGCGCTGTTGCCAGTTACATCTGCTTTTTGTCCAGAAACATCTGGGGTAGCAGTGTAGGTTTTCCCTGCGGTAAAACTATTAGTTGTAGCATTTACTTTAGCATTAGCACTTGCATTAGCTTGCTCATTTCCAGCTTTAAACGAACGAGAAAACTGTAAATTATTTGCTGGATTATTCGGAATAGCACCACTTACATTGGCTGCCACATTTGTTGGAGGAATGTAAGTGCTATTAGTAGTATTTAAAGATTTATTTTGTAAGCCAGAGAGCACTCCACTATTACGGAGATCTGCTCCTTGTCCATAGGCAGGAGTATTTAAACCTGTACCTAAAGTTTTATTACTCTGATCTGTTCTTAAAGCATCTTGATGCTGTCTACGCTTATAAAAAGCGTAGCACATATATAAGATTACTAGAGCACAGAGAGCGATCATGATGTAGTAAAAAATTAACATAGTAAGAAATTCTGTCGCGTATGTATCAGTTTTGCTGATATTTCACTTCGTCTTAAGGCTTAAGTTCCATCTAATCTAGGTCAGATTAAACCAAACTTTTTTCAGCAAGAATTGACGAATTATACTTACGACTATTATAAATCAATTAGTTAAAAATTGATATAGTTATCAAGGAAAAGACTGTTTTGTCTTGGCTTAGCTCCTTAGAAACTTCATACTTACTTGTTATTTCTCGATCTATGTGAGCAGGGTAAATCCAGTTTAGTTCTTTTACTCTTAACTACTTAAATCACCTCTTACTTGATCTACTTTATTTACTTAGAGCAATAAGCACTGCCTTAGTGACTACTAATTTTTGCCCAAGTTTAGCCATTTATTATCCATAAAAACTAATCTGCTTTTCAAAACAGCTTGCTCACAGTTATCACAGCAACGTGAGAACAAGCTATAAAGATGAGAGAATTTGGTACTAGCGAGGCATAAAAAATTAGACAAACAAAAAAGGGTAAAGAGAAATAGATCTCTTTACCCTTTTTCTTATAAAGACTTACATTTTAGTAGGTTTTTATCCTTACCTGTAAAAATCAGACACTAACTTTTAAGTTTAGGTGTGCAATAAATTTACTCTTAGTAAAGTTAGATTAATAAATAAGGATTTATTACTTTTCTTACAGCTGATGTATTGCGGACTACTACCTAAGTAGTGTAGGCTATTATCTCGATATTGCAAGCTAACTTCTCAGTATTGTAAGCTACTACCTAAGTATTGCAGACTACTATCTAAATATCATAGGCTACAATTAATGATTAGCCGCACCTCTAAAATGTTACGAAAAACGTTAGTTACAAAATGTTACAAACTAACTAGCAATTATTTAGCAACTTTTGCACCTTGAACGTAAAGCATTTCTAGAGCTAAAGTTGCACCAGCTAAAGCGGTAATATCAGACTGATCAAATGCTGGAGATACTTCTACTAAGTCCATACCCACAATATTTAGATCTGTTAATTTACGTAATACTTTTAATATTTTATCTGGAGTTAAACCACCGATAACTGGAGTACCTGTACCAGGTGCATAAGCTGGATCTAAACAGTCAATATCAAAAGTTAAGTACACTGGTAAATCACCAACCGTTGCTTTAATTTGTTCAACGATTTGCTCAACTGTTAAATCATTAAATGTAGGTGCATCTAATACTGTGTAATCTAAACTACGATCATATTCAGTACGAATACCTACTTGAATTGAATGTTTAGGATCAATTAGACCTTCTTTTGGAGCATGGTAGAACATAGTACCATGATCGTAAGCAGAACCATTTTCGTAAGTATCAGTATGCGCATCAAAGTGTAAGAGTGCTAATTTACCAAAATGTTTTGCGTGTGCTCTTAATAATGGCAGAGTAATAAAGTGATCCCCACCAAAAGTTAAGCAACGTTTACCAGCTGTTAATAAGCTTGTAGCATGAGCTTCTAAGCGTGCGGTAAAATCAGCATTGTCACCCATAGCATAAACCAGATCACCACAGTCTACGATGTTTAATCTTTCACGTACATCGAAGTTCCATGGAAAACGGAAGTGTTCCCATGCTAAGTTAACCGAAGCACGACGAATCGCTTCAGCACCAAAACGCGTACCTGAACGACCGGATACTGCACTGTCAAAAGGCACACCGGTAATTACCCAATCAGCATTTGAAGTAGCTGGTTCAAAGTTTACCGGTAAACGTAAAAAACCAAAGTTATTCGACACTAATGAAATGTCTTCACGATGATTTAAAGTATTAGTGTTGATTTTCATAAAAATCCTTATTTTGCAAACTAGTAGTACAACAAATGCTTAAATTTCTGTTTCTTCTTCGAGGTAAGTATAACCAGAAAGACCTAATTCTAATTCGCGTAGGAACTTAGATTTATCGGTCGCACTTAAGTTGGAATTATGTACTTCTTCGCGATATTTTTCGAGAATTTTCTTCGGATCGATATATACGTAACTTAGCATGTCCGAAACTGTATTACCGTGATATAAGTCAATCACTTCAAACTCATCTGCACCTGTTACACGTAAGTCGATCGTAGTTGTATCACCAAAGAGGTTATGCATATTACCAAGAGTTTCTTGGTAAGCACCTAACATAAAGAAACCAATTAATGGTGGATGATCTACATCAAAATCAGGAATTGGTAAAGTCGCAGCAATACCATCACCATCAATATAATCATCGACTAAACCGTCCGAGTCACAAGTAATATCTAGTAAAACTGCACGGCGCGCAATAGGTTCATGCATTAAGGTAATAGGTACAACAGGGAATTGTTGGTTAATACCCCATGCATCTGGTAAAGACTGAAATAAACTAAAGTTCACCCACACTTTATCCGCAAATCTTTCTTGTAACTCATCGATTACTTGACGGTGTGAGCGGTTTTGCGTACTAAAGAGTTTAGCTACTTCTGAACAGATATTTAAGTATAGTTGTTCTGCATATGCACGTTGTGGCAGAGTAATCGTACCTACGTTATATTGACGGTGTACGTCTTCTAAGTCAAACTGCCCCTCATGAATCCATGTACGTAATGAACGTTTATCACGTTGCGATTGGATATCACTCCAAGTTTCCCACATGCTGTGTAATACTGTTGGATCGGATTCAGCAGGTGGTGATAACTCCATAGCTTTATATCTTTCAACACCAATAACGTTTGAAATTAATAAAGCATGATGCGCAGTGATTGCACGACCAGATTCAGTGAAAATATCTGGATGAGGTAAATTGTAATCATCACATAATTGACCAATACCCCACACAATAGTTTCAGCATATTCACGTAAACCGTAATCTACTGAACGATCAGAGGTCGTACGACTACCATCATAGTCCACCCCTAGACCACCACCTACGTCAAAGCGTTTAATTTTAACTCCTAGATGAGCTAGTTCTACATAGAAGCGCGCTGATTCACGTACCCCAGTAGCAATATCACGAATACTTCCTAATTGCGAACCTAAGTGGAAGTGTAAGAGTTGTAAACAATCTAAGTAGTTTGCTTCACGGAGAATTTCTACTAAGCTTAAAACTTGGGTTGAAGATAAACCGAATTTCGATTTTTCCCCACCTGAAGATTGCCATTTACCAGCACCTTGTGAAGCAAGACGTGCACGTACCCCTAAACGTGGTACTACGTCTAATTTTTTCGCCTCATCAAGCACAAGGTCAATTTCAGAAATCTTTTCAATAACGATATATACTTTATGCCCAAGCTTTTCAGCCATTAAAGCATAACGTACATATTCTCTATCTTTATAACCGTTACATACAATCGTATGTTTTTTAAGTCCAGCATGAGCAATAACAGCTAACAGTTCAGCTTTTGAACCTGCTTCAAGACCATATTTTTCATCACTATGTTTTAAAGCTTCAATTACGCGGCGATGTTGGTTTACTTTAATTGGGTAAACTAAAGTGTAGTTACCTTTATAACCATAATCTTTAATGGCATTAGTAAAGGCGCGGTTAATTGAGCGTAAGCGATGTTTAATTATCTGCGGAAAACAAAATAGGGCAGGTAAATGCGCTCCATGTTTTTCTTGCATGATTTGTGCAAGCTTGTTTAAAGAAATGCGATTTTGCGGTTTATCTGGATTTGGGCACACGTAAACATCACCATTGGCGTCTACATCATAATAATCCATACCCCAATAATTAATATTGGTTACTTCACGTAAAGTCGCGGCTTTCCCTTCGTCAGAAATGTAAGATAAAGGGGTAACAGATGGAGGGATAGTTTCTTGATCTGACACTGACGCATCTCCTAAAAATTAAATAATGCAAAATTATGTAGTGAGTTAGTGAGAAGAAAATGTTATGAGAATTAATTTTTCTTATCTCTTTAGGTGTGCCTTTCCTAAAATAACTCACTCTCCCTAAACTTGATTTTCTTATGGCGTAAAGTTAAAAATGTTAAACAAAATGAATTATCTACACCATAAAATTTCAACTATATTATACCGATAATTATAGTTATACGTCACTTAACTTGAGACACAATTTTTATATTTTTATTCCTTAGTTCGGATAAGCAAAGACTAGCAAAAACCTCCGAAAGTTCCTAGTTAAATTTGCTGTTACCCCCACCCAGAACTATACAGCCAAGCACAGTTATTAATTGGTGGATAGTATGTAAAAAATAATCACTCTTTAGTCTTGTAATCACCTCTTTTGATTTTACATACTCCCTAAGCATTTACATTCGGCAGTTACATTAAGCAGTTATATTAGGTAGTTACATTAGGTAGTTACACTTAGATTACCCTTTCTCTTCCCCACAACCATATATTCCTAAATACCTAAACATAACTAGGTTTATTTACGCAATATAGGAATACACAAATAACATATATCTATGATTATTAGTTTTTTTTACTTTGTTCTTAGGTTGGAGTTAAGTACTTGTTGATATTTTATAAACAGCTTTAGGTTTATAAGATAATAGATAAACTGATTCTTTTTAAGATAAAAGATGCTGCATAAACTTATGCTTTAAACACAAACAACAAGTAAACCTCCTATCTATTCATATCCCAAACAAAACCTAAAATCCAGAATCCAAAATCTAAAATCCAAATTCTAAATTATGCTATGTATGAATTATGCTATGTATGGATGGGTAGAGGTAATACCTGAATTCTGCATTGTACAACAATCTACAAGGTTAAGCTGTACACTGTAACTTAACATCATTATAACTTGTATTTTGCAGTGGGCAGCACCACAACTTTTATCTTAGAAAGATCCAGCTCTGTAATAACTATTAATTGATCTTAAGTAGAAATTTATGAAATTTTACAGTACTCCACTTCTTTCCGCTTTAGGTTTAGCATTTATGAGTGTTTCGGCTTTTGCTAATCCTTTAACCGCTAATAAAGTAAACTTACAACAAGCTCAATGTGAAGCCTTAGCACAAGTAAAATTTAATAACATCGTTATTGATAAAGCTACTTGGAATGCTACCGGTAACATTGGTGCGGACAAAATGTCAGCCTTTACAGGTGGTTCAGATAAAGCTCAACAAGCAGCACCTCACTGTATTGTGACTGGTAAAATCAACCCACGTAAAGGAGCTGATGGTAAAGATTACTACATTGGTTTTGAATTACGTTTACCTGCTTTATGGAATCAACGTTTCTTATTCCAAGGTGGTGGCGGTACTGATGGTTTCGTAGCGCCTGCAGCTGGTCCAGCTTTATACAACACTTCTACCGCAACTCCAGCCTTAATGCGTGGTTATGCAGTGGTATCAATGGATGGAGGTCACCAAGGTTTAACAGGTGATTTTGGTGCAGACCAACAAGCGCGTTTAGATTTTGCTTATCAAGCAATTGGTAAAGTAACAGATGTCACTAAGAACCTTATTAACCAAGCGTATAATACTTTCCCACGTCATAACTTTTTTATGGGCTGTTCAAATGGTGGACGCGAGGCTTTAATCGCTGCACAAAGATATCCGACCGAGTTTGACGGTATTATTGCAGGTAACCCAGGCTTTAGACTTTCACGTGCCGCTGTAGCGCAACAATGGGATTACCAAAAATTCCTCAAAATCGCTCCAAGCGATGCGCAAGGTCGTAAAGTTTTAGCCAATACCCTAACCGATGAAGATCTCAATAAAGTTAGTCAAGCTGTACTAAAAACCTGTGACGCTTTAGATGGAGTTGCTGATGGAGTTATTAATGCTTGGGAAAAATGTAACTTTAATCCAGACACTCTAGATCTTCCTGCTGAAAAAATTGCAGCCCTTAAAGCAGTCTTCAATGGCGCGAAAATGTCTAACGGCACGCAAATCTACTCAGGTTGGTACTGGGATTCTGGTATTAATCAACTAGGTTGAAGAATGTGAAAACTGGGTAATTCACAAGACGCGACTAAACCTAACTCTTTAGCGGTATCTTTAGGTGCTGAATCTTTAACTAAGTACTTCATGACGCCAACTAATCCTAAATTTAATTTAGCTAAGTTTGACTTTGATGTAGATACGCCAAAAGTTTACCAAACTGGTTATTTTAATGATGCAGTAAGTACGGATTTAAGGACCTTTGCTGCGAATGGTGGTAAACTAATGATCGTTACAGGTTTAGCTGATCCTGTGTTCTCGGCGTTAGATCAAGTTAATTGGTATAAAGAATTAGTAGCTAATAAAAACAACCAAGCTAATTTCTCACGTTTATTTGTAATCCCAGGGCTTAACCACTGTGGTGGCGGTGATGTCTTTAATGACGTTGACTCATTAACGACTCTCGAAGCATGGGTAGATAATGATAAAGCTCCAAACAATATTCTGGCAAAATCTCGTAAATACCCAGAACGTGAAATGCCAGTATGTGCTTATCCTCAAGTTGCAACCTATCGTGGCGGTGATGTAAATAAAGCGAGTAGTTACACTTGTAAGTAGTAATAAATACTCTACACCTTTCCCAACACAAGTAAATCGCTCAAATAGAGCTACACGTAATGGTGTAATGGTGTAATTACAACTACAGCAATCACCCTATAGCCAAAGCTATTATTTTTCTTACAATTTTTAACCCCCAGAGTATTAACTCTGGGGGTTAAGTGTTAACCTTTGTAATCTAAAGCCACAATATACACTTCACGTGATCTATCACGAGAAGCATCTGGCTTACGAATACGTACTGTTTTAAACATTGATCTAACTTGTTTTAAATATTCTTCAAAACCTTCGCCGTGGAAAATCTTAATCACAAAACTTCCACCTTTAGTTAAAGTTTGTTGCACCATATCTAGAGCCAATTCACATAGATACATCGCGCGAGGAATATCTACATTCGGGTTACCTGAAAAATTCGGTGCCATATCAGAAAGAATCACATCAACCGGACGATTATTAATCATTTCCATAAGCTGATTTAAAACACTTTCTTCTCTAAAGTCACCTTGCAGGAATTCCACGTTAAACAGCGGATCCATTGGCAGAATATCACAGGCAATAACTTTACCATTTGCCCCAATGATTTCACCAACGTATTGAGACCAACCACCTGGAGCAGCCCCTAAATCAACCACAATCATATCCTTACGGAAAATGCGGTCTGTACGTTGGATTTCTTCAAGTTTGAAGTAAGCACGTGAACGTAGTTTATTAGCATGAGCTTTCTTTACATATTCATCTTTAAAGTGCTCGTTTAACCAACGACGTGAACTTACAGAAACATTCTTTTTTGTCATAATTATATTAATAATTAAGCTAATGATTTGCTATGTATAAGGTTATCTGAAAAAATAATGTGTAGCGTTATATATGACTAATCAATCTTAATCCAGATTATTTCACTCTAATAGAACATAGCTAAAAATGCAGCCGTAAAGCCCCAAAACACCCCTGGTAAATTGGCTACAGCTAAAGGTAAATCGCGATTAGGCTTAAATAAACCGTAGATTACCCATAAACTACAGTTTATGCCAACAAAGAAAGGTTGAATGGGATCTCCTTTTACTCCATTGAGAGTGTTTAAGATTTGCGGAATATAGGCAATATACATAAACATCGAAGCAAAAGTTGCTACCCAACCTAGAATTAAAAATTTTCGTTCCACTTTAGTATTATGCTTTGGTAGGGTAAGGTAAAGAAGTAAAGACTTTAATCCTTACGAATATGCAAACGTCTAGCTGTAAACAGCTATGTAGTAGTGTGGCAATATTATACTATCAATCCTTGCTAAGTATATAAATTTCAACCAGAAAATAGCTATACCTCGGTTTTTACATTTATTTTATGGTATAATTTGGCATTGGTTTTATAACTTTTTCTAAAAGGATTTTTAACATGGCTTTAAAATTAACTCCAGCAGTTAAAAAAGAACTTTTTGGCCTATCACATGACTTAAAGCCAGTTGTAATGATTGGGCAAAATCTATTAACCGATTCTTTAATTGCTGAATTTAATAACTCAATTGATCACCACGAATTAATTAAAGTTAAAATGTCATTCGAAGGTGATACTAGTGCTGAACGTAAAGAAATTCGTCAAGCAATTTGCCAAGAGATTTTAAATCAAACTACAGGTGTAGAGTTAATTAAAATCATCGGTAACATTGCCGTATTCTACAAACCTTCTAAGGCTCGTAAAGTAGAAGAAAAATTAAAACTTTGGCGTGCAAGTCGTGGTTAAGATAATACTCGTTACAGTTTAGTACTTACCTAAACTTAAGTGTCTAACAACTTAGCAACTTAATATTAAGTAATTAACGACTTAACGATTTAGCTACAATCTAGTTCTTAATGACTTAAAAACTTAACAACAGTAGCTAAAGACTCTTACACAATTTAAGAACTAAATTTTAAAATTTAGTTTCTAGAACTGGATAAAGCAGCTGCTAAGGCAGCTGCTTTATCTGCATCTAAAATCTGCAAGAGCGCAAAATCTTCAATCTTACTCTGCGTAAATAGGTTCACTTTCGTAAGAGATTTTCACAATCTCAAAGTGTAATTGACCAGATGGAGTATCGATTTTAACTTCATCACCTTCTTCTTTACCAATTAAACCACGTGCAATTGGAGTTTTGTAAGAAATACGGTGTTTTTTAACGTTTGCTTCGTCTTCACCAACGATACGGTAAGTAACTTCTTCTTCAGTATCTAAGTTGTAAAGTTCAACTTGACAGCCAAATACTACGTTATCCGCACCAATGTTTTCAGGATCGATTACTTGACCGTTACTTATAATGCCTTCAATATATGCAATACGTGCTTCAGTTAATGCTTGTTCTTCACGTGCAGCATGATATTCAGAGTTTTCTTTTAAGTCGCCGTGTTCACGAGCCTCAGCAATAGCTTTAGTGATCATTGGACGACGTACTGAAGTTAATTCTTTTAATTCTTCTTGTAGTAAGTGTTTACCACGTTTTGTTAGAGGAAGGATTTCCATAGTAAATCTTAATAGGTTAGCTTAGAAATAAATTAGTTATACATTAATCGCTAAAGACTCAAGCTTTATAAATATAAAGCTTTCTGAACGTAAAAGAAAAGTCGTCTTAAATTTTTAACAACAAATTTGTCATAATTAGCTTATAGCTTGCTTAGACGATTTTTTATCTTAGCGATTAACCCTCAACTTTAGCCCTTACAAGCATTGATCTCAATGCAGTTACGACTAAAGATAAAATTCTTATAAATATATACAGAAATGAGCCACAGGGTTTAACCTGTA
Source organism: Psittacicella hinzii (assembly GCF_003585935.1). GTDB lineage: Bacteria > Pseudomonadota > Gammaproteobacteria > Enterobacterales > Psittacicellaceae > Psittacicella > Psittacicella hinzii. The sequence goes on along the minus strand of NZ_NRJG01000061.1, from coordinate 35,889 downwards.
GCTCGGCAATTTTTGAGTAATTTGTTAACTCGGTTGCCTAGAATTCGGCATTAAATTTAGCTTAAACTTACAGCCAAACTTAACTAGTACATTATAGCATATTTATCTAATTCTACATAATTTCTCGTAAGGATAAATAGCTTTTAAGCACTTAAACCACACTTAACAAAATACGGGAAAAATATATTTAGTTATTGCTGGTAAATTTGTGTACTCAATTAATTCACCCAATTTACATACAATTTTAGTTCAATATTTTAGTTCACAATTTAAGCTCTAAACTCAAGTTCAAGATTTAATTTAGAAATTTAAGTTTAAAACCAGAATTTAAAATCAGCGCTTCAAAATTAGCTTGAACTAAATACTTAAAATGCATAGAGCAGTCAGTCTGATCCTAGCTCTATAATAAACTAGATCCTAGGAAACTAAACTATAAGAAACTAGAATCTAACAAAGTCTAAGAAACTAAGATCTTAGAATCTTAATCAACGTTTAGAGAGAATTCACCGTTTTTCTCAACTAACGGACGTTTAATAATGCGAGGGTTTTGACAAACAATGTCATAACCTTGTGCATCGAACTCATGGTTTTGTTCAGCCATTAGTTTTTTCAGATATTCTTTGTCATTCTCTACTAAAGAGCTAAAGTTACGTGCTCTTAAATTAACTACTTTATCCCAGCCTAATTGTTTAATTGCGCGCTTAAACATATCTTGATCTACACCTTGACTTAAATAATCGTAGAAAGTTACATCATAACCTTGTTCTTTTAACAGTTTTACATGTAAACGTACGGTAGTACAAGTTTTTACTCCATAAACAATAACAGCTTGAGTCATAGTTATATCCTAATGCAAGAAAGTGAGTTAAATTAAAGTGATTTTGATCTTTAAAGTATAGCATAAAGGCAAAAATAAGTTAAGAAATTTTCGCTTTATTAACATAACTAAATACAATTAATCAGTGATTAATAAAACAGTTTTATCTATATATAAGTTAAAACTATCAATAAAATTTTTAAACACGCAAAAAAAGAGCCCCTAAGGGCTCTTTTTTTATTAGCTAGATCTTAACTAGCCTCCGCTCTTATAGTAAACCATAAGTGCGATGACCTGAGGTAATTAAGATCTAGTTATGCTGATTAATAATTTAAGACCATCATTGACCTCAAGTAATAAGTTCTATTTCTAGATACAGTATTACTTAATTTAAGATCTATTTAAAATCTACTTAAGATCTATTTAAAATCTACTTAAGCTTAAAAAGCTGTTCTTTAATTATTTTTCGCCTTTACCATTAACTGGATTCGCAATACTTGATTTTAAGTAACCAGGTACTAGATTACATGCCGAGTTGAATGATGCAGCATCTACAGCTGATAAACCATACTTACGAATTAGTTGTTCAACTGATAAGTTTTGACGATCTGCTTCAGTAACTTTATATGTAGTTAACACATTGTTAATGGTTTCCATACATGTAGAGATCTTGAAGCTATCACGTGTTACTGTAATGGTTTCACCAGCACGGATATAACCTGCTTTAGCAACAGCTTCGGCATTATTACCTGAACGTTCTAATACGTCTTGTGATTCATCTTCATCTAATAACCAGTTATTGAAATCACCATCAAACTCCGGCTGATTGTAGTCGTTAATTGTAAAGTTAACCACTAAATCAGGGTTGTTATTTTGTACGTCAGTTTGGTTGTGACGACCATTAATCGAAGGAGTGGTGTTCATGAAACCAGTATTGTTAGCAAGAATTACTGGATCACCAACAAAGCTTGAGTTACCACCGATATCAAGAACATTATCTGTAAAGCGGTTTTCACCACGCGCTTCAACATTTAAGTCACCTGTTAGTTTGATTACGTTACCAGTGATATTTGAGTTACCACCAGCTTTCGTATTCATGTTCATCGCGGTAATGTTGTTGCGGTGAATATTATTATCACCATCAGTATTAGCTGTAAAGTTACCATTTACTGCAGTTGCATTATTACCTTGGTAATCATTACCTTTTGTACCGTTAATGATAATATCACCTTCTTCAGAAGTTTCATTTGAACCTCTAACAGTTACAGTACCATTTGAAGAGGTGTGTTTAATGCTCTTACCAGCTTTGTAAGTTGAGTTAGTTACTTCAACTCCCTCTTTACCATCATCAACAATTTCACCACCAGCGATTAAAGTAGAATCTTTAACAGTTACTTTACCATCTGATGAATTGTTTGTAATGTTATTTCTCGCTGTAAGGTTACTATTGGTTAGACTTGTACCTGTTTTACCAGAGTTTCTAATATTATTACCGGTCATATTAGTACCAGTAACAACTACAGAACCTTCAGTTGATTCATTAGTGATATCACCACCAGCTGTTTGTTTAGTACCATTACCTAAAATAACATCTTTCTTACCTTTATTGGTAATGTTACCATTTTCGCTAGTTTGTTCAGAGTCATTAATTGTAATACCACCTTCAGTAGATTCATTTAGAATGTCTCCACCAGCAACTTGTTTAGTACCGTTTGTAATAACGATATCTTTTTTAGCGATATTTTTAATGGTGTCTTTGGTTGTTTGTGTAGAACCATCTAGCGTAATGCTACCATTTTCAGCACGGTTAGTAATAGGACCTTCACTATTTTGGTTAGTATTAACTAAAGTAATGTTACCATTAGTTGAGTTGTTCTCAATCTTAGTCTTAGCTGAGATATTGGTATTAGTTTGAGTAATATCTCCTTTAGCTTTATTAGTTACACCACCTTCAGTTGAGGTTTGGTTCGTACCAATAGTTGTAATGTTACCATCTGTACTTTCGTTGGTAATATCACCTTTAGCCGTTTGTTTAGTACCATTACCTAAAACAACATCTTTCTTACCTTTATTGGTAATGGTGCCATTTTCGCTAGTTTGTTCAGAATCATCAATTTTAATACCGCCTTCAGTAGATTCATTTAGAATGTCTCCACCAGCAACTTGTTTAGTACCGTTTGTAATAACGATATCTTTTTTAGCGATATTTTTAATGGTGTCTTTGGTTGTTTGTGTAGAACCATCTAGCGTAATGCTACCATTTTCAGCACGGTTAGTAATAGGACCTTCACTATTTTGGTTAGTATTTACTAGGGTAATATTTCCATTGGTTGAGTTGTTCTCAATCTTAGTCTTAGCTGAGATATTAGTATTCGTTTGGGTAATATCACCTTTAGCTTTATTAGTTACCCCACCTTCAGTTGAAGTTTGGTTCGTACCAATGGTAGTAATGTTACCATCTGTACTTTCGTTAGTAATATCACCTTTAGCGGTTTGTTTAGTACCATTACCTAAAATAACATCTTTCTTACCTTTATTGGTAATGGTGCCATTTTCGCTAGTTTGTTCAGAATCATCAATTTTAATACCGCCTTCAGTAGCTTCATTTAGAATGTCTCCACTTGCAACTTGTTTTGTACCGTTTGTAATAACGATATCTTCTTTAGCGATATTTTTAATGGTGTCTTTGGTTGTTTGTGTTGAACCATCTAGCGTAATGCTACCATTTTCAGCGCGGTTTGTAATTGGACCTTCACTATTTTGGTTAGTATTAACTAAGGTAATATTACCATTGGTTGAGTTGTTCTCAATCTTAGTCTTAGCTGAGATATTGGTATTAGTTTGAGTAATATCACCTTTAGCTTTGTTGTTAACAGAGCCTTCGGTCGAAGTTTGATTTGTACCAGTAGTAGTTAATTTACCTTCTTCTGACTCAAGATTAATATCGTCTTTAGCGATAAATTGTGTACCATTACCTAAATCAATATCTTCTTTAGCAGTAATATCAATACCACCTTCCTCGGATTTTACAACTGTATTGTCTGAAGTTGTAAACTTACCATCTGTGTCAGATTTGAAGCCTTTAATCGCAGTAATATTTGCGTTTGCAAGATTTAAATCTTCTTTAGCAGTTAAATCTACTTTACCTTTATAGTTAGTGATATTAGCATTAGCTGCAGTGATCAGGCCTTCTTCACTATTAACTTTAGTGTCACCTTCTTCAGAAACTAGGTCTGTACCGTTATTGAAGATTACACCTTTCTTACCGTCAAGCTCAAAGTTTTTCTTGATATTAAAGGTTGAATTAGTAGTTTCAAGTGTGCCGTTAGTAGTTAAAGTCGCATTCGCAAATTGTTTTACTTCTACGTCTTTAGTTTCAATACCATCAGCATCTTCACCTGTTGTTTGCACAACAAAGTTACCTTCTTTACCTTCAACACCAGTAAAGGTTGAATTCGTAAGAGTTACTTTCTTATCAGCTTTTATCGTGTCTCCTAAGAAACGAGATACCGCTGCATTTGTAACTTCTACTGTACTGCCAGCACCTGTAGCTTCAGCTGTAAAGTAACCTGTGTCTTCACCAGTAAATACAGCATCTTCAAGAGTTAGATTATCTGTCGCTACTAGTTTTGCGTTACTTACTTGCTTTACTGTAGTTTGATTTACTACCACTGATTTAGCTTGCGCACTGAAGTTACCTTCTTTAGTGCCTGCTACAGTCGAGTGAGATAATACTAAGTTTTCCGCAGCTTCTAAATCAACGTCTAAATCTTTAATAGTCGTTGAATTTAATAAAACGTTTTTTGTTTCAGAGTTGATTACTAAAGAACCTGGGTTTGTACTATTACCCGTAATACTTGTACCGTTTAACTTAATGTCACCGCTACCAGTAGTTACGTTAATGTTTGTACCTTTAATAAACGTATCAATACCTTCAACGATAATGTCACCACTTGCTTGATATAGCGTAGCTGTATCTTGAGCAGCAATTGATGAGTTATCAAACTTAACAGTTTTATCGTTTGAAGTACCTAATGCAACAGTTACATCACCACCAGTTGAGTTTAATACAGATTTATTAGTAATAGTTACATTACCTTTAATTGTATTTTGCGTAAACTCAATTGAGTTTTTGGTGATGATTGTCGAGTTATTAACGGTTAAATCTTTATCTAATTCAGGTAATGCTGAACCTTGCGCAGCTTCTAAAGATGAATTTAATAAAGTTAAATTACCTTGAGCTTTAAGTTTAACATCAGCTTGGTCTGAAATTAAGTGTACACCATCTAACACAGTTTCGTCACCTGAACTTAATTGCGTTAAGGTTACGTCTTGTTTAGCGTGTAACGTTGTATCTTTAATTTCTAAAGTACCAGCCGATCCTGATGAAGAAACGCTTACACTACCTTCTTTAGAAGTGATTGAAGTACCATTAGTTAACTTAATGTTACCTTTAGTAGTATCGAAACTAATATCACCGTTACCAGTAACCGCGGTATTCACTAAAGTAATATCACTTTGTGAAATGATATTTGGTGAAGCACCAGAACCTGTAGCTTCAACAACTGAGTCTGTTAGTTTTACATAACCATTAGTACTTTCTACAGTTACAGTTTCACCTTTGAAAGTTGAACCAGTTGACTCAATGTTATCCGACATTTTAAGTAATGCATTACCTTTATCGGCAATTAAACTCGAGTTAGAGAAAGTTAGAGAACCACTAGTAGAACTAGTTAAATCGATCTCTACATTACCTTCTGTAGCATGAAGTACCGAGTGGTTTGTAATGCTTACTTTACCAGCTGTACCAGAAGCTTGACCAATAGATAATGATTTATTAGCGTTAATGGTTGTATTATCAATTTCTAAAATGTCTTTAGCACCTAAAATTAAAGACTCATCGAATTTACCTGTAGAAGTTAAGGTCGATGATTTTAATTTAATCGTACCACCTTTAGCTGTAAGGTTAAGATTTTTCGCTGTTAATTCTGCACCTTCAATTGCAGATAAGCTACCAGAAGCACTTAAAGTAATGTTTGAGTTCTCTGGGTCTGTATTTAGTGTTGTAATTGAAATAACAACATCACCACCATCGTTAGTTGTACCTAAACTTTGGATTAACAGATCACCTGTATTAGTGCCATCTGGGTCGACAGTACTAATTGCACTATCTTGAATGGTTACGTCGCTTGTATTACTAATAATTTGTAATTTTCTCCAACCTGTAATATTTGAGTTAGAGATAGTTACATCTTTATTAGCTTGGATAGTTGGGAAACCACCTGATTGACCATTTGGATCAGTATAGAATGCACTGATATTTGATCCTTTAATACCAACAGCACCTTCAGAAGATACTACTTGTACGTTATGACCTTCAACAATCGTACCGTCTAAAATATTTAAGTCTTTTTTCGCGGTTAAAGTTGTAGTTGAAGTTTCTGCACCGTCACGTTTAAAGGTTACACGTTGGAAAGTAGCAGATGAACCAGTTGAACCTACAGTTAGACCCTGACCTGCAGCTCCTTGAGCTTTAGTTAAGTCTAAAGTAGAGTCTCTAAAGCTTAAACTACCTTTAGTAGTAAAGTTGTCGTATTTACCTAAAGTTATAGTTGAGTTTTCGATATCTACAGAACCCGTATCATCTAAAGAATCGATAGTTGGAGTTTTAGTAGTGTTATAAGATTCTAAGTTAGATGAGTTAATAACTACAGCATTTGCTGTAAAGCTAAAGTCATTACCACGGTACTCTGTATCTACAATTTCTAATTTATCTGTTGCAGTTAAAGTTAGAGTTGTATCACCTGGATTATCAGCTGTTGCAGTTGTTACGAATTGAGCATTATTAGCTGTAAGTGTTTCCGCACTAATAGTAGTGTTACCAGCACCATTTTTAGCATTAATTACACCATTTTCAATATTTGCATTTGCAGAAGCTGTAATAGTTAAATCTGCCGCAGTAGTTTTTAATAAACCATTATCAACTACATCTAAGCTTTTCAGATTTAAAGTAGCAACATCTGAACCTGTATATATGAAAGAAGTATCCGTTCCAGTTACAGTTAAATCCGCATCCGTAATATTTAACTTGTTAGTAACAGTTAATTTACTACTTAAGTTTACTAATACTCCGTGAGTTGTGCAAATATTTACTTCAGATAATGAAGTTGTTGTGTCTTGTACAACTAAACTACCATTAGTTTGGTTTAGAGCTTTAACTTGCTCTAGAGTTGCATTATTAAATACAAATTCAGTATCTGTTGCAGATCCATTAAGTGAATTTAAAGTAATACCAGATGAATATGAATTACCATTTAAAGATGAGTTTGCAACAATAATCTTACCTACTGTTTGATTAATGTTGAATTTAAAGTCACTCGAACCAGTCGAAGTAACAGTAGTATTTTCAACTTGTAAAGTATAGTCATCACCAGTAGTGTTTAAATTAGCTACAAATGAACCACCTACTTTAATATTTGCTGAATCTTTTAAGGTAAATTCAGGAGTTGTACCATAATTACCTTGACCTTTAGTTACATTTAATTCAAGGTTTCCGGTAGTAGTTGAAGTTAAGTTCTCAACTACAATATTAGGTACATAGTAGCTTGCTGCTGGAGTTGTTGCAATAACTTCAGCTTTACCTGCGTTAATAGTAGAATCTTTAATAGTTACAACTTTATCAGATGTATAACCAGTAAAGTTAAAGATAACTCCATCACCAGCTTCAAACGTCGTATTATTAATTAAACTTGTTCCAGAAACATCGCCCGCAGCTGTAGCATCATAGCCATTTGTGATCATTACTTGACCACCTGAACGAGCTTTAATAGTAGAGTCTGAAATGTTTGTATAACCAATACTAGAAGATAACCAAGTAGCTGTAGTATTAATATAACTATTAGTAATATTAAAGCCTAAACGAGAATCTAAAGTTAGATATTGTTGAGCTGTTGGAGAAGCTCCAGCAACTACTGTTAATTTATCAATATCAGAGGTATAGTTTGAATATAAAACTGAACCTCTAGTACTATTGATGGTAAGGTTATCAATATCTAAATCAGCCCCAGCACTAATTGACAATAACTTCGTAGTGTCTGAACCAGTCGCATTGATTACAGAATCTTTAATAAATACGTTATGATAATCATCTTTTGAGCCGATATCAATCTGTCCTGCGGTTGAGATGTTTACTCTTTCTAAAGAAACATTGTATCTGTCGTAGTTACCAATACCAATCGGAGCACCTTTACTACTGAAGATTGTAGTGTCTGTTACAGTAATACCGTTAACGCCATCACCTGTAGCAGCTCCTCCTCTCCAAATATTTATTCCTGTATCAGAAGAAATAGTTGAACAGGTAACAGTTATAGTTACATTCGGATTTGAACCTTGTGTATCGTCTGTTTTTGCTGCTGAAGCATCAATGAAAATTTCATTGGTAGAAGAATGTAAAGTAGAGTTATCTACTCTAATGAAGCGATCAGTAAAGTTTTCTAAAAAACGAGTATATAACAGTAAATAATAACCAGCTGATAAACTAGATTTATTAAATACAGTTATATTACCTTCATTTGCTGATAAGGTTAAATTACCAAGTGCACTAACCGTTGAGTTATCTACAATAATGTTCTGTTTTGCTTCTAGATATACATTACTACCAAATTTAAGATTTGAATCTACGATAGAAATATCATTTTTGGTAGCATACATACTTAATGCATTAGAAGATGATTTAAAGTCTGTAGAGTCTAGTATAGCACCTTTAAAAGCAATAGAATTCGCATAGAAAGTCGCACGCGTACCACCGCTCTTTTTATATTTGATAAGTTCTAATAAAGAACCATCAGTAAGTGTTACGTTCCAGCTATAAGTAGTATCTTGGAAGTAATAACCTTTATTTTCAATAAAGTATGGACTTGCTTTATATCTACCAGTAGCTACTTCCCATAGACTTTTATCATAATCACCATGTGTAATTTCAAGATGATAAGGGTCTAATAACCACTCACCTACTTCAGTCTCACCATAAGTATTTACATCAAAATTATTAGTAACGTTAATGTAATTACCAGAGGTTTCAATAAAACCACCTTTAGCTTTTTCTGAGGTAGCTACAAACTTACCTTCAACAACGGCATAGTTACCCCATAAGTATGAACTACCCGCATCATACTCACCTGAAACGTCTACTACAGAACCTTCAAAAGCAATAGTACCATTCGATAATTTAATGTTACCTGCACCTTGACGGTCACCACCTAAGTAAACAGTACCCCCCTCTTTACCTTTAGCTAAGATACGAGAGTTTTCTTCAGTACCAACACTATCACCTAAAACTTTAATTGTACCAGCTTTACCTGTAGTATTGCTCGCATCTAAAGTACCGTTATTAACAGCAATACCTGTTTTTTCGCCTAATACTTCAGCTGTTTTTTGGGTGTGAGTTTGATAAGAATCAGCTTCAGAAGCACCAAATAAAACAATTTCTCCATCAGCAGTAATAGTTGCTTGAGAAGCTGAATCAGCTTCTGACACTAAGTCCGCGTAACTACTTAAAGAGCTAACATAACCGTTAGCTACTTTATTTGCTAATAAGTATGCTTTTTTGGTGATAATTTCACCTAAGTTTACAGCTTTATTTTCAGCTGTAACTTTATATGAAATTAGAGGATTATCTAAATCTTGGATAACAATTGAGTTACCTGCTAAAAGGAAAACTGTACCGTCACGGGCTTCAAGCTTGCCTTTATTTACTACAGTACCACCTACAAGAGCTAAAGTACCTTTATCGGTTACTTTAATCATCCCTTGGTTTAGTACTTGAGCGATGGCTTGATCTTTATCTTGGTTAAAGATATATTTGCCATCTACGAAATCTTTATCAGAAATATCAAGTGTTGAAGCTACTAAGCCTGCAACATCCACGCTAGCATTTTTACCAAAAACAATACCAGCTGGGTTTACGATAAATACTTGACCGTTTGACTGTAACTTACCTAAAATTTGTGAAGGATTGCCACCTAACACACGGTTAAGAACAGCCGAGTTAGCGCTTTGTTGGATAAATTGAACTACTTCGTTTGAGTTAATGTTAAAGTTGTTCCAACGAATAATAGCATTAGGGTCTGTTGTAATGGTAGTAATTGCACCGTTAGTCACCATTTTCACTTGGCCTTGGTGGCTAATAATCTCACCAGGTGCAGCAAATACGCTACCACTAAAAGTAAATGCAGAAATCCCTAGAGCTAAAACTAGCTTACGTAAATTTAAAAAACTCCAAGTTGAATAGGTCGTATCAACTTCATTAAAGTTACGGCCTGCTACGGCACTAGTCGCGATTTCAGACACCGCGTCTAAAGACTGGGTCTGACGATTTAATTTTAAACGGTAAAACTTATTCATATAATATTTAAAAATATGAGACTTAATTTAAGAAGTGGTCTTTTAAGATCTTATTTTGCCAGGAGATCTTAATCTAAAAATATAGTAGGTCTATATGTAAGAAGATTTAATTTGCTTGTAACTAGAAAACAACTCAAACTTTTCTTGCCAAATAAAAGTTTGATAAAAGTATCATTCTTACTCGCATATTTCAACATTGTACCATTGATAAAACACGATTTTAAACATAACTGGATCATATTTAGGTATTAGTGCTTAGGAGACTAAATTTAGACCATTTGTTAGATTTTTGCCCATTTTAGAGTGAAAAAGTCCAGAGTTTTTCGAGCTTTCTTTTGATATTTAGGGATCACCCCCCCCCGAAAAACCCATTTTCACCTATTTTTCAACAACATACTCAACTGTTTCAGTTATTTACTTATTCGATTTTACCCATGCAAAAAACTGACAAAAGCGATATTACAGAAAATTTACATAGGCAAAACCATACTTCGATTTTTACAAATATCATATTGCGAATTTCAATGGTTCTATATCTTAGACAGCTTAAATTTAGTAATCGTTTCACCCGCCAAAATCAATCTAAATATTTAATATTATCAATTTGCTTTTACTATCATTTGCAAGTTTTTAACAGATTGATAAAATTTTCATATTGGTTAGTTTAGATTAAAGACCCTAAAATATAGCAAGTTAAAGTGATACTTGCTTTTAACTTTCGTTTCTTTACTTTCTTTTGCTTGCTATTATTTTGTCATAATTAACAATAAATAAGGAGTGAGGCATAATTTAGCAGTTACTAAATTTAAATTTTTTCTTCTAATTTCTAAAATTAACAGCAACAATTTATACGCAGCACTAAAGTAATTCATCACATATACACAACTCAATACCCCAAAATAGAGTAAAAAAGTATTACTGAGCTGTACCCCAAAATAATTACACCTCACATAAAAATGAAACGCGGTTGTCTAAAAAAATAATGATCGCCTCAAACTCAAAATTTTGGCACAAAAAAAATAGCGAACAGGTTGGTTCGCTATCGAAGATTAAGATTAAATATAATTTTTGATTTTTAAGGTTAGCTATATGAAAAACTATTACGCCTTTAGACTTTAAGAAGAATGACGTAACCACATATTGCTAACTATATTATAGGTATTAAAAATCAATAAATCAACCTTTAAACACGTAATGAGATGATAAAAAGCACTTTTTTCTATTCTTTACATCTTTTGATAGGGAAAAGCTATAAAGCGACTACAATCGTTTTGATTAACTTAACTTCTTCGCTATGATTCTCTTAATCAAGTATGACAGAAAATAATACTTGATTGTATTTATTCTAATTACGACTAAACAAAATCAATATTACGTATTAATGCTTAAAGGCAATACTACTACGTAAAATACTACCACGTAAAGGGTTATTACGAAAGTGCTATTACGAAAGTGCAAAAAAACGTAAGAAAAAATCCTCTGACAGCATCAGAGGATTCAGGGTCTTTTACATCAAACGTAAAATTGAATATTATACGCTAAACCTAAGCTTAGGTTAAAGTAACTTACATCAAAGTAGCTTGCATTACAGTAAGCAACAGTTACATTAACCATAATATTTTCTTGCTAGTTATTTTAAACAAGCACGGTTAACGCACTATTAGTACATTGTAATGAAGTTCTTAATAGAATACCTATGAAATCACTAAGGAAACACCTTAATTAATACTATAGGTTTTAGCTAATGGCGTATCTAAATAGTTGAGATATGAACCATACACTAAATACTTGTTATTACGTTTAGTTAAGGTATTTTGTTCAGCTAGTTCAGCAATAATATCTTTATACATCTCACCAGTTAAACTAAAGTTTAAGTATTGACCTAAACTTTCATCTTTAACTTTACCAGTGAAAATAATTTCGTCCATTACCGCAAAACGATAGAATTCTGGACTTACAAGTTCAATGACGTTATAACCACGATCATTAGTATCAGCTACTTGATTGATAACTTGTTGATCCCAGAAATTAACTATATTGTTTATTTCTAACTCATCAGTTTGCGCAAAGTTATAAACTTGCTCTCCCTGCTCGTTATAAATAAACTCATTAGGTTTCATATCTTTAAGTTGGCGGTTACGTAAGTTATATAACTCAAAACGATGTTGACATAGAGATTCTTTTTGTAAAATCTCTAAACGACTATCATTATTCACCATCACAAAGTTAATGCCATAAGCTTTACCATGCTGTATTAAGTAGATTAATGTCGCAAGAGTAAAGTTCGGAGAATCATGCGGCGTTTGGGTTAGTGTAACCATGATTTTACCAATACCATCAACAAATACATATAGAGGACGGATTTTTGGTAAAGATTTCGTTTGTTGGTTAACACCTAAACTTACAAACTGATTATAGTTGATATAGTCAGCTGCATTTAAACGTGCACATAATCTACGGCGACGAATTAACTCCGCGTAAACAATTGCAAATAAATCTTGCGCTTGTTCTCGCTGTAGAACCGGATGAATAAAATGCGGTAGTAATTTTAAGTCAAAAATCGCATGATGTGAGTTATCGCAATAAGCTAAGAACTCTACTTGTTCAGGACTATGAGTAAAGGCTAAGCTTACTAATATACTCGTTAAGAGATTAGATTTACTTTCTGGAGATGAACCAGAAATTACACTATTACCTTGGCTTAGATTAAGTTTGAATTGATGATTATCTTTATCTAAACCAACGCCTAGTGCAGCATCACCAAATTTAGTAGTTTGTAACACATCAATTAAGTTAACGTTAGTTTGTAAGTAACGTTCAATAAAGATGCGTTTACCATCTAACTTAGCATGTAACTTACGACGATCTACACGACGATTAAAATCTTTAATAAAGCGCTGTGGATCTTCATGAGGAGCTAAAGCTATTTCATAACGATGAGCTCCAGCAACTTTCATACGCTCAAGGATTTGAACACGTGAAGTTTCTTTATCTAGATTTTGTCGTAAGAAACGTACATAATCGTTTAACTGTTTATTGTCATCATCAAAAATCTGCGACGGTAAGAGTAAATCTTTACTTGGTTGTGGTAAAGATTGTTGCTCTTGAGCTTTTTGCATTAGATTCTGTAAACTAAATGCTCCAGCTGCCGCTGCAGTAAACACTTGAGATAAACCATTAGTAGTTTCTGCTGCTTTAGTAGTAGGTTCTAAAGAGTCTACATTGTGAGAGCTAGGGTTAGTATCAGCTGCAATTTCATCTTTATCAACCTCCCCCTCAACAATCTCTACCTGAGCATCTAATCCAGAACTAACTCCAATCTCATCGCTAGAATAACTTTCAGAATTAGTTCCAAGATCAACACTAGTAACGTCTAGAGAATCTGCTTTTACACTAACAGCTGAAGCTGCTGCAGCAGTAGCAGAACTATCTAAATCAGCTAATTCATTAAATACACTTCTACTCGAGTTTGAAGCTTCACTTAGATTATTTTCTTTTTGTGATGCTTCATTAGCTGTTGCTTCTTTAGAAGTATTTTCTTTTAATGCTTCTTTATTAGCTGAAGTTTCATTTTGTGTAGCTTCACTAACTGTTGCTTCTTTTGTTTCAGATTCTGTTACTATAGGTGCAGTTGTAGTCTCCTCTTCTTCAACCGATCCTAAAGTATTTTTAGCAGAAATTAAAGAATTATCACCAGCCTCATCAACTGTAGAAGTATTTGACGAATCTGCTTTGTTAGATGAACCAGAATCATAAACAGATTTAGTCTCTTCTTCACCTGCAGATTCAACATAGATATTTTCTTCTAATTCTGAATAATCATCTGTTGCAGTAGATACTTCAGCTTGAGAAAAATCAAAAAGATCTACTATTTCTGAATCTTGAGAATTTTCTTTCTTATCTCCTACAGAATCTTTAGCCTCTAATTCATCAACTTGATATTCAGGCTTATCATCACTATTAGCTTTATCTGCTTTAATTTCAGCTTTATCATCTTGATCAGATATATCTGTCGTTTTATCAGCTTTATCTGATTTACCGGATTGATCAGCTCTATCAGTTATAGAAGTTTTATTCGTTGATAAAGAAGACTCTTGATCTTTAACAACTAATGACTCTACTCTAGATAAATCATTTTCCTCTTCCTCTATACCACGACTAAAAATACTTGCAGTCTTAGTGCGTTGTTCAGCCGAGAATGGATCTTGATAGATAACGTTAGGTTTATCTGTATCTAAGAAAGAGAAATCTATTTCTCCTTTATCATTAATTGCAGAAACTTCTTTACCATCTCTACTACTTAATAAAGGTAAATCTTCATAAGCTAATTTTTCTTGTGGTAAGTCTAGCTGTGAAGAAGAACTTGTTGTTTGTTCTATAGGTAAACTAAAAGCATCATTAAGATCGGCAAACGTAGCAAGCTTTTGCTCACTAGCATGAGAATCAGCCCCATCTTCTTTACCAGTATTTAAAGCTTCTTCTCTAGCAGCTTCTTCTTTAATTGCCGTTTCCTCTCTAGCAGCAACTTCATCTTTAACCGCTACTTCTTCACCAGCCTCAACTTCTTTACTAATTACTACTGTTTCCTCACCCTCATTTACAGGTAGAGATCCCTCGCTATAATTTACAGCTAATACTTCCTCTCCATCATTTACGGATACTGTTTCCCCATCATTATCTACAACTTCTTCTTCGACAGGAAGATCAAGATCATTTACTTGATAAGGATATTTTTCACGTAAAGCAGCAATACGTTGACTTTCTGCTTGCTCTTCTTTTTTCTGTTCAGCAAGCATGAGACTAACAATACTTGCATTACCTATATTGAGTTCTTCAATATCTGCAATAGCTTCTTGACGTTTTTTATTTGCTCGTAATGTAAAGAGGGAAGCTAACTCATCTTGCTTTTCTAAAGCTGCTTCTAAGTATGCTTCTTCTTTTTTCGCTTCAGCATAATAGGCTTTAGCTTGTGCAAACTTAGCGTTTGACTCTTCAAGAGTCATACCATTATGTGGATTTACATAAGGGGCATCTTTAGAAATTGCACTTTCTTTAGATATTACTAGTTCGTCACTTAAACTTTCTAAATCAAGATCACTTAGGTTGTCTAGTTCTAGATCGTTTGAATTTGCAGAATCTACTGCATTTGCCTGACCTGAAACTTGATGATCTAGACTATTTAGCCTATTTAGACTATTTACACTATTAGTTTCACCTGTAGCGTAAAGTAAGTCTTGAGATGTGTCTGTTGTTTGTGCATTTAATAAAGTTAGTTGATTAAATACTTGAGTTTTTAGCAGTTCATCTCTAAGCTCTTGATTACTAAGAATAGATTCAAGAAAAGCTTGAGCTTCTGGAGATAATGTACCTAATTGCTCTTGCTTGTCAGCAGCTAAAGTTGATTGTGATAAAGTTGATTGTGAATTAGCTTGATCAATAACCTCTTGTTGTAAACGAGCTGCAATAGCATTAACTGATGGTTTATATTTACCAAGCGAAGATAAATCTAAATCATCTAAAGACATATCTTCACTAAATTCTAAATCATCATAAGCTTTACTGCTATTTTCCTGAGCAAATAAACTGTCTTGTGATAGGTCACTATGAGCTATTAATTGTTCAGTACCTTGAGTGCTAAATTGTTCTCTATTTTGTTCAGCAAACTGTTCACTATTTTGTTCAGAAACGGTATAGTCTGATGCTACTAATGAGTCGTAAGCTTCTTGCTGCTGTTCTAAAGCCTCTATTTCACCTGATAATGCTTGAATTTGAGCATCTAGATCTGCTAAACGCTTACTATTCTCTATTTCCTCAAGAACTAAATCAAAGTACTCTTTTCTTTCCTCTTCTGGTAATGAAGCAACAAAGTCTAACGTTTTTTGTAATTGTGAATTTACATGACTAAGAGTAGTAAGTAACTCTTGAGTTACAAGTGCTTCTTGAGCTGTAAATACATCTTGAGCAGCTGATTTATCTTCAATTGCATACGTTTCTTGAGTTGTAACTGTACTTACTAAATTAGCTTGCGATAACTTCTCTTGAGAGTTTACTTGCTCTTGCATTTGCGAAGAAACTGGTAGATTTACCTCTGCAAACTCATCATATGTATAGTTATAATCCTGTGCATCAATAAACTCTTCTTCAAACTCCTCACCAAATTCTTCTCTAAAGTAATCATCAACGTTTTGTATATTTTCAGATTGTTGAGCATCTTCAGATTGAAGAGATTCTACAGATTGATGAGAAACTGCAGCTTGTTGTGTATCTGTAGACTGTTTGGCAAGAGTAGTTTGTTGCACACTCTCTAAATTATTATCTAACTCTGATGAACTAGTAACTTCTGTTAAATAAATCTCATCTTGTGGTTGATAATGTTCAACTGTTGTACGGTTGTATTGTCCTTTTAAAGTTTTTACTAAAGTCTCAACATCTTTACCAGATTTAATAAGTTTCTCTAAAAGATTTTCTAAATCTTTATCTGACGCATCTGTACTTGCAGTAGCACCAATAGTCCCTTGCAAATCTTCAGTCTCTACAGCTTTAGCATTATTTTTACTTTGTGCAGCTTGGATTAGCTTATTGATAACTTCTTCAGGACTAGTAACTCCATATAAAGCATTTAGTTCATCTAGCTCTTCTAACTCTGCTAATTGTTCTGCTGAAGGTTGATAGTAGCTCACAGCAACTTTACTAACTTGTGGTATAGCTTCAGTTGCTAAGAATGGAGAAGTTAAAGTTGCTTCATCAGAAAGCTTAGCGGCTTGAGTAGTTGCTTCAGCCTTGGTAGAATCATCTGTAGCAATCTGATTGTTTGCTGTTTGTTTTGGAGTTTGATTATATGATTTAGTTGTAGCTTGTTCTAAAGAAGTAGTTAAAGACTCAATAGTATTAGATTCATTGCTCTTAGATTCATCACTCTTAGATCCACTACTATTAGAGTCATTACTATTAACTTTAGCTACTTGAGCTAAATCCACTACTCCATCAGAAATTGCAGCAACTTGCTCACCTAAGGATATATCAACATTCTCAACTACAGATGTAGTTTGTGTTTCTACTGCTACTAGGTCAGCATCTGTTGCTGATAAAACTTCTTCTCCAAATAAATCTTCAAGATTACTTACAATCTCTTCTTGGGTAATTGGAGTATCTTTAACTAAAGTATCTACATTTTGAGAAACATTGATCTCATAAGAATAATCTAGAGCAGTATTAGCTTCTGCAGTTTCTGCTAGAACATCGGCTTTATCTTCTCTTAAACTTGGAGAGATAAACTGTTTATCAAGTGCTGCAATTAAATCCTCTTCATCATTCATAGAGGAATTCAATGCTTTACTTTCAGTAGAATCTTCTAATTCATTACGATTGTCTTTAGTAGCACTTGCAGATTGTTCATCTGATTTTTCAACTTTTGTTGTTTGCTCGTTATTAGATACAGTTTGATAGTAAGGGGTATCAACAATAGGTTCAACTTTAATTTCTTCAGCTTGATTTACTACATATGAAGAACAAGTTAAGTTCGCTAAATCAACTGCTAAAGGTTGACCAGCAACTATTGTGTCATTCGCTTCACCAAAAATCTCATCAATTAAAGAAGTATCTTGCTGATAAAGTTGCTGATTAGCACTACCTTGCTTATCTTTTAAAGATTGCTTACTTGCAGATAAATCTTTACTTTCTCCTAAAGTAACCACATTACTTGAAACTTTATCTCCGTCTAGAGAAACATATTTATCATCTAGAGAAA
This sequence comes from Psittacicella hinzii, assembly GCF_003585935.1. GTDB lineage: Bacteria > Pseudomonadota > Gammaproteobacteria > Enterobacterales > Psittacicellaceae > Psittacicella > Psittacicella hinzii. Next base: position 17,923 of record NZ_NRJG01000061.1, on the reverse strand, counting down.
CATATTTATCATCTAAAGAAACATTGTTATCATCTAAAGCAACTTTATCATTCTCTAAACTAAGATCTAAAGTTTTCTTACTATCAGAAGTAGAGTTGTTTGAAGTAGTGTTGTCTGAACTAGTTAAGGTTGTATTACTTTGAGATTTACTTTTAGAAGATGATTCTAATGAAGTATCAGATGATAAAGAATTATCCTTATCCAGAGTTGAAGCTACAGTACTAGCTACAATAGTTGAGTTCTGATTGCTTTCAGCTACAGGTGCTTTTGCTTCATCTACCTTAGTTAAGGTCGCAGAATCTTCTGTAGAATTTAAAAGATTATTAATGAAAGATGGAACTTTTTTCTTGCTGTTACGTGTTAAGTTGTAACTAACAGTTGTAGAGGGAGAATACTGAGGAGTGTAATTTAGATTTGCGATTTCACTACTAGCCTTACTAGTAGTTGCTGTTGTTTGACTAGTTGAAGAGTTAACATCAGCATTTTGCGACATCGCAGAACTAGCCGAAACTTTCTCATCAGCTTGAGGAGTTATTTGCGCAAAATCTGTAAATTCATCCAGATCTGCAAAAAAGTCTTGGTCTGAAGCCAAGGTTTGCTGTGAAGTATTAGCTAAAGGAGATGAAGAAGACTTTTTCTTAAACATGAGTTTACATACGCTGGTAACCAACGTGTTAGTCAAAAACAGAAATTAAAGGGAAGACCAAGACTAGAGAGGGCTCTAGTCTTGGTTTTTAACATTAAATGGCACACTTGCCGGTAATTGTGGATAAGCAAAATCATCAGATTCATTAGTAGAAGTTTCTTCTACTTCTACTTTATCTTGTGCTTTTGCATTATTTTGTGTAGTTTGCTCACTATTATCATTAAGATTGAATGATGGCATGATAAAAGGTGAAATAAACTCTTGAGTTTCAGCAATAGGAGTATAAGTTACAACAGCTTGCTCTAATTCTTTCTTAGTTTCAACAGCATTTGATGAAGCTTCCTGTTGAACTGTTGGAACTTCTGTTGTAAAGTCAACAAACAGGCTCGGCATTTCAGGAATACCTGTAACTTCATTTACTTGAGACTCATTACTTGCTCCAGCAATTGCAGTTTGTTCAACTTTAGCTGGTGTTGACTTCTCTGCCACTGGAGTTGACTTCTCATCCACTGGGGTTGACTGTTCTACAGCTGAAGTTAATTGTACTACCTCTGAAGTAGATTGCTCATTTTTTTCCGTAGTGAATGGCTCAGTAATAGTTGAGGTAGATTGCTCGGTATTAGCAGCAACTGATTGTTCAGCTTTTGCTGAAGTAGATACTTCTGGAGCATCTTCGCCTAATACTTTTATTTTCTTACCAGCAAAGTCAATCTTCTTAGGAAGAGGCACCATTACTTTTTGTGGTGCTGTAAATGGATCTGTTGTATTTGTAGTTGAACTTGCATGAGATTTAGCTCCTTCTTTGCTTGAAGCTAACTCTTTTTCATTTTCTGCTAAAGCGCCAACAGTTTGCCCTTCTAATAAAGAAAGATTTGGTACGGCAATGGTTTTGGAACCAGCTGCCATAGCAAAGCTAGCTTTTTTAGCTGCTAACTCTGCTTTCAAGTCTTTGTATTTTTCATTAAAGGCTGCTAAATCATCTTCTACAAAGACATTATTACCTACCATATCTACTGTCGGAGGAGTAACAATATTCCCTAACTCTTGCTCAGCAATTTTAGCTGGTAGATCTGCAGCTAACATTTGTGCTTGCGCTGGAGTTAATTGTCCGAGTTGTACTGCAGTTTTTACTGCACGTAATTTAGCATCTAAAATTAATAACTTCGTTCTTGGAGATACAAATTTATCAATTAAGAGATATGGTTGATTAGAGGCTAGAACAAAAGTTACAATTTCCTGTCCAGCAATTAAAGCTAACTCAGTCGCCCTACCTAAACCATTAATGGTTAAGTGATCGGCAAAATTAACTTTTTGTTGTTTAAGGAATTGCTTAAAGGTTACTCCACCAGGTAAATCAATCATTTCACTTTCATAGAAAGTTTTTAATAATTCACCTTTAGACAGTACTGGTGCGGTCACTATGCGTGGAGAAATAAGATGGAAGAACTCTCCATCGTACTGATGACGAATACGCATTTGCGTTACTTTTTCGTCATGATTACGTTCATCTAGATCTTTAGCAAAAATCGGGAAACCATCGTACCATACAGGAACTTGAGCATTTGCTTGTTCGTCAATAGGTGCTGCTAACTCAATTTTTACTCCGGCTAAACGTTGACGTAGTAACTCTTGGCGATAACCTAAATAAGAAACCTCTGCTAATTTTTTAGCTTTAGTAGCAGCGCTTTGCGCATGTTGCACCATGCGTAAGCTGCTATTTACAAGTGAATCATCAGCACTAACAATAGGTTTACTGATAATGTCATGCTGAGTATTATCTAACTCAGCTTGTAATGAAGCTATTGAAGCTTCTGGTACATTAAAGGCTAATTTACCATTTAGCTCATCATTTAGAGCGAGATCAATACCTTGTCCAATTGATAAAGCATCACTACTATGACCATCAAAGGTTTTAGTAGGGATTTTTACAAAGAACATCCCTTTATCTCCGGTGTAAACCGAAGTAGTAAAAGTTTGTTCAGAGTTATCTGCAAAATGCGGTTGTCCATCAACTAAACGTCTACGACCAGTCTTGGCGGTAAAAGCAGGATCTTGATCTGGATCAGCATTAAAACCTAAACTTGCAGAAATTTTTAATTTTACTGGAGAAATTGGTGGTAAAGAGATCTCGCTTGTAGGAATTTTGTTGTTACTACTAGCTTGAGCATTAGCTGGAGTATTGACTAACAAAGATCCATTTGTCGAGGTTTTACTATCCGTTGATGTAGGATTATTGGTATTATTCTTTGCAATATCTTGCTCAAGATCATTGAGCGACCAATTTAACGTAGGAGCTGGAATTAAGCTCCCTTCTACCGGACTAAATTTGACCCTACGAGGAATAGTATCGAAAGAATCTACTTCTTGATCCTTCGCAGAAACATTTACTTGTTCTTTATCAGAAGTATTTACTTGCTCCACAACAGAAGCATTTCTTTGCTCTACAGAAGCACTTAATTTAGCCTCTGTAGTCTCTTGTTCTTCTAAAGATGAGGTTGCTTTAGTAGGACTAGCTGCAGTAAAGAATGAGTTATCAATACGTGGAGCGGCAATTAGCACTCCTGTTTTTTCAGATTCCTCTTCTTCCTCTTCTACATTCGCGAGATTTAAGCTCGCAAATAAATCATCACTTGGAGTAACTGAGGCTTTCGTTTTTTCAGCTTTACCCTGTGCTTGAAGTGCTGCTAACTCTGCTTGCGCTTTTTCTGAAGTTAATTCTCCACTTTTAAGATCATCAACTATATCACCTAAAAGATCATTATTTGCACTAGCTTCTGAACTTACTTGCGCTGCTGCAGTACTATTAGTTTGAGCTTTTGCAGCGCTTGTTTTAGAGTGAGTTTTTGCGTCTGTAGCATTAGTGCTGTTTGAAGACTCTACTGAAAATAAGCCAGGAGTAAAAAGACTTTCTAATGAAGAAGCGTGTAAATCTTGGAAACCTATAGTTGGCGTTGCCTCTAAATCATCTAAAGTAGCAAATGAGTTTGATGCATTAGATGAGCTTGATAAATTAGCATTACTAGATTTAGAGCTTGAAGATTTTACATTGCTCGATTTAGTAGCACTAGTTTTAGTTTTTTCGGTAAAGAGAGTTTGTGCTTGCTCATCTAAACCAGATGGATCACTAAATAATCCTTCTAAATCATGCACAATATTTTTACTTGCTAATTTAGAAGTTGTTGAAGATTTCGATTTAGCTGAACTAGAAGTAGCTTTACCAGTACTTAAACCAGCAAATAGATCATCTTCACTATTTTTAGCTTTGGCACTAGTTACTTTATCTGCTTTATTTAGTTCAAGACTTTTAACTACATCACTAGAGACAATTAATTCTTCATCAATTACTGACTTGTTAGAAACTTGCTCTTGCTCAGCATAAGAATTTAAATCTAACTCAGCAAAAAAGCTATCTAAAGCTTTAGTTCTTTTTGCTGATTTTGTAGACTTAGATGAAGTTGCAGCAGTATCTTTTTTATTAGAATCCTCTTTAGCACCCGCTACGCCTTTACCAGACTTAGAGCTCGTAAATAAATCTTCACTTGCTTCATCAACATTATCTAAAGTCGCAACACTATCTAAATTAGCAGTACCTGTTGCTAATTCATCAAAGCTTCCATCTGCACTTTTATCAGCGTTTGAATATGCGCTTCTATCTGTGTTTTTATTAGCACTTAGATCTACACTTTCAGCGGCATTGCTCTCTACTTTTTCTTTATCAGCTCCTTGAGAATCTGTTGCCGCAAGAGCTTGCTCAAGATCAAGAGCATTTAGAGAGAAGTCTTTTGCTGATTTTTTCGCTTTTTTGCTTTTACTTGCCGCTAAACTCGCTGCAGTTGTATCTAAGGCCGCAAATAAATCTTCATTATCAGCAGAAGTATCTGAAAGAGTAACCTCACTTGTATTAGATGCTGTTTTTTTGTTGCTCACTAAAAGTTGATCTAAATCTGCTTCTAAGTTTGTGGTTTCAACTTTAGAATTTGTAGATTTAGCATTTACGGCTTTAGTATCTGCTAGAACTTCTTCTGCTTTAGGAGAAACAGAGTTAACTTCTGTAAATAACTCGCCTGAAGCTTGAACTTTAGCAGCACTCTCTATTACATCATTAACTTCACTGCTAATTGTACTGTTAGCTGTTTCTAGATCAGCGTCAGAAGAAGGAACTTGCTCTTGAGCATTACTCGAAGAAACTTGCTCATCTAAAGCTTTTTCTGCACTTAGCAATTGGTGCTCATCAGTACTTACGACTTTAGTGTTTACTTCACTTTCAGACTTAGATCCTTTCGAGCCAAATAAACCTGACCAAAAACCACCTTTACTTTTAGAGGTGCTTGAGGCAGAGATTGTACGCTTTTCTTCCGATTTACTTTCTGGCTCATCAGCCAGAGATAATAAATCTTGTAAAGAAATATCTTTTTTACTCATAAAATGGAGAATTGATAGTCTATTCTTAAACTGCAAAAACATCTATCTAAATTAGGTAGATGTTAAGTGCAGTTTAACTACTTTTTTTCTTAAAGAATTTAAGAAATAAAGTACATACGCAAAAGAATGGTTTTAAATTAGTAATCTGATACGACTAATTTAGTAGAAAAATTCGGGAAATATTACCTTAATAAAATTTTAAGGATATCTATTATATTATAACCGTTTAAGCCTTATTTATCATAACAAAAGCGCCATTTTCCTCCAGCTTAGAGATAAAAAATTTGCGAGAAGTTTTACCCTCTCGCATTTTTATTATTTATCTCGCTGTTGACCTAACATTACTTCTTGTTCAACTTGCGGTTGATGGTTAGTCACAGGTGTTTGTGCTGCTAATTCTGGAGAATTAAACACTTGATGTAAGTTTTCACCTGTAGGACTTAAAGGAGAATTTAGATCATTAAGCATTTGTTTTGGTTGTGCTTTAGAGCCTTTACGTACTGCCCCCATACCCACACCTATAAGTGCTGCTTGGGCATAGGCTTGAGCTTGAGAAGCTCGTAGAGCCATTTCTTCTTGCTGACGTAAACGTTCTCGTTCAAGACCTGCTTGCATATTCGCATGCGCTTGTAATTGCGCTTGACGAATTTGCGCTTCGCGTTGTGCTTGTAGTTCAGCAGCACGTTGTGCCGCTTCACGTTGCGCACGTTCTTCAGCTTCTTTTTGTGCACGTAGTGCAGCTTGACGCTGCGCTTCTTGCTGTGCTAATTGTGCAGCTTGACGTGCAAGTTCTTCTTGACGTAAACGTTGCTCTTCAGCTAGACGAGCTTGCTCTTCACGTTTGCGTTGTTCAGCTAATTGCTGTAACTGTGCTTGACGTTGGAGCTCGGCTTCTTTAGCTTGACGTAAACGCGCTAATTCAGCTTGTTTACGCTCTAATTCAGCTTGCTGTTCAGCAAGAGCTTGGGCATATTCAGCACGACGTTGTGCCGCTTCTGCTACTTGTTGACCGCCAAACATAGATCTTTCACTATCAGCATACTCAAGAACTTGATTGTAAGAAACTCGACGTTTTTTCGCACCTTGTTGATTCTCGGTTGAATCAGCAAATACACGCGTAAGTAGTGTTTCTTTACTTGTAGTTTCTGGAGCATCTTTAAGATTTGGATCTACGTAAATGTTTTCACGCTCTTCCATCATTTGTTCATAGTTAGCTTGTTTTGTACGTTCAAGCGTATCTAAGAACTCATGTGCAATACCATAAACTTCATCACCTTGTGAGTAATCTTCGCTTAAGGTTGTTGCTGGATAAGAGTTGTCAGCATTTACATTATTGTCTGAAGCACTTGCATTAGCAAAGGTTTGCTGTGCTTGTGCATACTCTTGAGTTAGAGTATCAACTTTAGTTGCTGTAGTTGCAATAGCATCTAATTGCTGGGCAATTTGTTGCTCAAAATGATTAACTGCAGCTTGTGAAGTTTGTTGTGCTTGTTGCTCAACTGCAGTAAATTCAACCTCTTCATCACCAAAGTCAAAAGCCGTATCACTTAGACTCGATTGCTCGGTTGCAAAGTTATCACTTGCAAGTGCATGCTCTTGAGCATTTGTTTGAGCAATCGCTGGAGTTTGCTCTTTTGCTACTTGTTCTTGTGCTACTTGCTCTTGATTTACGATTGAATTTAAATCTTGATTAACTTGCGTTGCCGGATCTGCACTTTCACCAAATAGATCATCAAGTACTGAACTTGCGTCATTAGTTAATTGAGGCTCTGGCGCTGTAGCAAATGAAGCATCGTTTACATTCGCACTAAAGAGATCGGCAATTGGATCATTAGCTGCTTGCGCAGTTTCATTAGCTGTATGATCAATTACAGTATTAGCTACTTCATTAGCAACTACGTTAGTCATATCTAGACTAGCACTTGCACTTTCAGTACTAGCATAAGCCGCAGTAGGTTCAACTGCTGCAGCAATACTTGCAAAAGCATCTACGTGCTCTTGTGCTGAACTTGTAGTTGCTGTAGGTGTAGCCTCAGCCAAAAGATCATCTAATACAGAGTTAGTATTACTAACCGCAGTAGCCGTCTCTGGTGTTACCTCAGCAAAATCTTCTGTTGCAAATGAATCAGCTGTTGCTGTAGCTTCATAAGTCTCACTTACTACAGGCTCTTGAGCCGCTGTGCTCGGTGAAGAGAAAATGCCACCAGAACCAAACACATTATTAATTAAGTTCGCCGCATGCGCTTGTTCTTCTGCAGCTTGTGCTTGGTTATCATCTTGGAGAATATTACGATAATCTTCTGTAGCAGCCGACATTTGGGCTTTAGTTGCAGCTTCAGCACGAGCTGCTGCATAAGCTTCACTTGGATCTACAATATTCTCTGCCGCTTGATATTCATAAGCTTTAAGAGTTGTAGTTGTAGCTTGTGTTGTTGAAGTTGCAGAAGTTGTATAACCTTGAGCAGTTGGTGCTGCTGTGCTTGGTGCTGCATAGCTTGTCGCTGCTGGTGCACTTGTTGGATTATATAAATCATCTAATGCTTGATGAGCATTAGTTGTACCTGTTGCCATTGCGGCATTAGCATAATCTAGATCGACTGCGCTATTGGCTGTAAATAGATCGTTAGTAGTTGTACCAACAAATGAATCATTACTCGCAGTAAATTGGTCATTAGCTGTTACAAACGAATCACAATTAGTTGTAAATAGATCATTGCTTGTATTACCAAGATCAAACGCATCGTTTGAAGTAGTTCCTACAAAAGTGTCGCTACTTGTGGTGCTTGCCGCAGCACTTGCTTGGGAAGCTGCATAAGCTGCTCCTGCTACTGCCGCTCCTGTCATGGTAGCACCAGCGCTTGTAGTGCCTGCTGCATAGTGATGGCTTGTTTCTTGAGCTGTATATGAACTACGAGGAGTTGGTTTTTCTTCATCGGTTGATGAACGAACTACTGGAGCTTGATCTGCTGCCGAACTATCATCAAAGATATCTAAACGATGATCTACACCAGAATTACTACCAACTAAGCTATCTAAATCATTGCCTGAACTTGGAGCTCCGTGTAATAAATCATCAACTTTCGAACCTTGGTGTTGTTTTAAGCTAATAGCTGTAACCACTTGTGGGGTGTTACGTTTAAAGATGCGTTTCGCGCTATTAGTAAAGGCAAACCATAGAGATTGTGATGATAATGAACGGTTTAAGTCACTTAATTCCGCAAGTTTATGTTCATACATGCGCATTAAGATCATATAACTTTGTTCTTGACGCTTACCACGTGTGCCCATAGCTTCATATTGTGCACATAGGACTTTTAAGTGGTTAAGTTCTTTTTGTGTTGTTGCAAGAATACTGCTAGTTTCTAAACCTGGTAAGAAGTAGATTGATAACTCATCAACTTCACCACGTTTGAGGCGCTCTCTTTGTTGCTTCATCGCTTCAGTAATGATCGCCGAGTTCATACTGTTACGATTATATTCATCTAGATCTAGAGCTGATAAGTCTTTACCACGTAGGTAAGCAACATAATCAACTAAGATACGACGAATTAAGCTTGTATATACCGCACCAATACCCACTAAAGTAACTAAAACCCCAATAATAAGGGTTAAACCTACATTACTATTAGTAACGTATGAGATTAGTTGCGCAAAGAAGCCACCTACGTCATAAATGCTAAACAGTTGAGCATTGTGACCAATTGTAGCGTCGTAAATAGTTCCAATCCCGAAAAAGGTAACAGCTAGCGAGATCATAAACATGAGCCACGCAAACCAGCTAAAACCGTTTTTAGTACGTTGGAACACAAAGATAAAGTGTAAGAAAGTTAAGATAAATGGATATAGATAACCAAATCTGCCAAAAAATAAAAAATAGGTATCACCAATAAAAGTAATTACCGTACGGAACGTCGATTGATTACCTATAGCCGAGGTCGTATAAGACCAACCAGAATATTCTGGATTAAAGACTAAAACACTAAAAATCGAAATAATGCCAAAAAGCACTAAAATAAATAAGAGTAAACGGCTTATTAAGCCCGTTTCTTTCGTAGTATCAGACATGAGTTTTTAGAGTATAAATAGGGATAGCAGCTTACAGTTGAGATGCTTGAGACAAAAATGCTGCTATACATCGTGTGTTTTATATAAGCTCAATGTAACTAAGTACTCAAATCTTAGTCATCGAGCCTCTAAATTTTATATTGCGAAATCAAAAAGAAAAATCTAGTTTTCTGAAGTTTAAATATAGATCTTTGCACTTTATATTTTATATTTTTTTACCGATAATTGCTAAAGTAATTCGTAAGAAAGGCTTACTTTTTTGGACAAAAAATGACTTTTAAATATTGAATTAAGCCCTAAGCTAAAATTAAAAGTCATTCTGGTATTAAATGATAGTTTTTAAATTGAGAAAACTAACGCTCGATCAAATTTTAAACCGGCTAGCTGAGAACCAAATCAATATATTTGTCAGACTAAGGGTAGAAGCTAAACTATGTAACTATCCATTACCTAATATGAGACGCTATTAGAAGCTATCTGAACTACATGACTATCTAGATCACATGACTGTATAGACTACACGATTATCTAGACTACACAAGCCTCTAATATAGATAACTATCCAAACTACCTACAATTAAATCAACCAACTACAACCAACCTAGTGCTTTAAGCGCAATCCGTATAGCTATAAAATAGAAAGATCCAAGGTATTTCCTCGGATCTTTTGTAATTCAGGTTTTAGTTATTCCGTAAGCCGGATTCTGTTTTATGTAATCATTCATCTAGAGTTAGCATCACTACTAACTTCAAGCGATCTACCCGCGTTCAAACTATGGGCGAATTATGCGAACGCCTATTTGATCTTGCTCCTGGTGGAGTTTACCAAGCACAGCCATTGCTGGACTGCCTGGTGAGCTCTTACCTCACCGTTTCACCCTTACCGACAAGTCGGCGGTTTACTTTCTGTTGCACTAGTCGTAGGTTCACACCTCCCAGGCATTACCTGGCACCATGCCCATATGGAGTCCGGACTTTCCTCTGATTATTACTAACCAGCGATTACTCGAACTACTAAAACTCGGATATTATACTGTAAATTTATTTCTCTTGCTAGAAATAAATTAATAATTCATCCCCCTTTACCACTTTAAGAAAATGCTTTACTATCACCATCTACACTATTGTTATAAAAAACGAAAATAGCTTTAAAAAACATCTCTTGTGGTTTAGAAAGAGGAGTTAGACTTTACTGCTATAATGAAATTAATCTCAACTTAATTAAGGATCTTCATAATGAAAAATTCATACTTTACTCATCTAGTTAAAGGCTGTTTATTCTGTCTATGTATGTTGGGGTTAAATGCTCATTTGTCGCAAGCGTATGCTTCTTCCCCTCAAACACAACAAACTACCGTTATTTCTAAAGGTGAGCAGGCTGTTATGGACTTTTATCATAACAATCAATTTCTAGTAGCTAGATTTGACTATTTCCTTAACTCGTCTATATACAATTTTGGACAATATGCTAATAAATCAATTATTTATAGACTGGCGATCTATATTTTCCCTGTGCAGTTTCTTTTTGTTTTTCCAGATGAAAGTAGTGTCGTCAACGGTAAATACCATAATCCAACATTAGATAAATTTGTAAAATTTGCAACACTTTGCCGTAACCTTTATAAAAACTATCGTAATAAAGCTAGTGAGGAAGCTTTAAATATTTGTAATTTGTATAACTTTTTAGTAACTTTTTATAATGGAGATTTGAGTACTTTTCAAAATCTTGTTGTTTATGGTGAACATGTCAAATTAGAAAGGGAGATACAACCCACAGATCCAAAATACTTAGAAAAAGCTAATTTAATTTTTCTTTTAGGTAAATTTGAGATATCCCTCAGATACAATTCACTTTACGAAGCCCAAAAGCTGGTAAACTTCAAAGTTAAAAGTCATAACCAAATAGACAGCAATAAAAATTACCAACAGGTTCAGAAAGCATTGAAACCTCTTGGTATAAAGGTAATTAAATTAAGTTTCTAATTATTACTAAAAACTCATTACAGCACCACATAGTAAGAAGATAAATTACTATAGTCATTAAAATCTTGAGAAAAGTGTTGCAGCCTCTCTACAAGCTTAGCAAGAAATCTCCTTGTTGCAAAAGCCGCTTAAAAGAATCCCTCAAACTTTTATCTATGCTTCCATGAAAAAAAGTCTTGTGTAGTAATACACAAGACTTAAAAAATATCTCTTACGATAAAATTTATCAAGACAATAATTTATTTATTGTCAGTTGATTTCGCAGAACCTGCTTGAACAGCATTAGTTTGCTCTGCAGCTTGTTCAGCTTGTACTGCTGAAGTGTCAGTTGCTTTTTCATTTGCTTGCAGATTAGCTGTAGCCGCTTCTTGTTGCGCATTAATATCTTGGCTTACTTTTTCAGCCTTTTGACTTGCTTGTTTAGCTTGTGCTTGAGCTTTTTCTGCTTCAGCATGAGCTTGTTGAGCCTGAGCTTGCGCTTCTTTTTCGGCTTTAGCAGCAGCTTTAGCTTTTTCTTTAGCTTTACGCTCATTTACTAAAGCTTGAGCTTTATCTGCTAAGATTTTACGTTTTACACTTTCTTCTGGTGAATTTGGGGTATCTACCGAAACACGTACGTGGTAGTTATTATCAGTACCTTTAGTGTTTAGTTCAGCTTGGGTATCTTCTTTTACTACTGAAGAGAAAAGAACTAACGAAGCCACTTCACGTAAGTTGATAATATCGGTAACGTGATGTTTCTCTAAGAACTCAATTTCATCTGGGAAGTCAGCCATTGCCGAAACGGTAAATGACATATTTGCAAATAACTCTGGATGAGCATTGAAGATCTTATCAACGGTATAACCAATTTCGAACACATTGTCGTTAGTAAAGATAATAGCTTTAGCTTCTTTAACGTTGGCTTGTTCGAAGTGAGCGATATTTTTGAAATCACCGAAAATAGTGTGAATACCTTCACGGTTCGTTTCGTAGAACTCATCAAGATTATTTGTAATAACGATTACAGGCATAGCTGTAGCATTTAAGCGCGCGACAATTGCTTTACCAATCGATGAGTAACCAACAACGATTGTATGTTTACTCATTAATACTTGTTCGTTCACGAATGCTTGGTCACCTTCTAATTTCTCTACTAATTTATCTTCAGGTAGAGGAATAATTGATGACGCCCCGCTAATAACTTCATGTTCTGGATTATGTAAGTTCTCTTTCTCGTGAGTTGCAGCTTCAACTTGCGCTTGCCCTGGTCTAGCTTCTTTAGTTTGTGCAGCAACTGCTTCTGGAGCAGCTTCTGTATGATGCATACCACCACGTGCTTGCATGTTCTCGAGATTGTGTTTGAGACGTGCGTCGAAGCGTTGTAGGAACTTCTCCATTCCCACGAATAAGAACGGGTTAAGAATAATCGAAATAATCGCACCTGCTAAGATTAGGTCTTTTTGTCCTGAATCTAAGTAACCGTAACCTACAGCTAAACCAGCAAGAATAAATGAGAACTCACCGATTTGTGCTAAAGATACAGAAATGGTTAGAGCTGTACGATTTGATTTACCCATAATTCTAATTAAGGCATAAGCAATTGCTGATTTAACAAGGAGGATAATTACAGCTGTGTAGATTACACCTAGTGGATTAGTTAGAATTACGTTGTAGTTAAATAACATCCCTACCGATACGAAGAATAGAACCGCAAAGGCGTCACGTAAAGGTAGAGTATTATCTGCTGCACGGTGCGATAATTCAGAACCGTTAAGAATCATTCCGGCAAAGAATGCACCTAGAGCATAAGATACGTTAAATACTTCTACGGCAATGTATGCAATCCCTAGAGCAATAGCTAGAGTTGCTAGAGTAAATAATTCACTTGAGCCAGTTGCAGCCGAGCGAGAAATCGCCATTGGAATTAATTTACCCCCAAAGAAGAACATCACAAAGACAAAGGCCGCAAACTTAACTGCCGTCCAGAACATATCCATTCCGAACTGTGCAAGGTTCATTTCTGTGCCGTTTGTCATAAATTGCATAGTTGGTAAGACAACTAATACCACTACGGTCATTAAGTCTTCTACAATTAGCCAACCTACGGCAATTTTACCCCTTGGGGTTTGGGTAATGCTATTGTCTTCCAAAGCACGTAAAAGTACAACTGTTGAGGCAACTGATAAACACAGACCAAAAATCGCCGAGTTAAACCAACTATGCCCCATTAGATGACCGATTAAGGTAGTTACGGCGATCGTACCTACCACCTGTGCAATTGCTCCAGGTACGGCAATACTTTTAACTTCGTTTAGGTCTTTAACCGAGAAGTGAAGACCCACTCCAAACATTAGGAGCATAACCCCTACTTCGGAGATTTGATTTGCTAATTCTAAGTCCGCATTGTATACAAATGAAACATTTGGACCTAAAAGAATACCAGCAAAGAGATAACCAATAATAGGTGAGAGTTTTAAGCGATTAGCAATCATCCCAAAGATATATGAGAGCATAAAACCTATGGCAATGATACTAATCAACGGAGTGTCATGATGCATTACGTAGTTTTTTCCTTTTTTGCGTTAAGTTTAAATGGTATATGCTAGGGCTAATAAACTAGCAACATACCTAGAGGTATAAACCCGCTTGAGCAAGAGTTGTTGGTCTGAACTTTGTATCAAGCATGACTAATTTTTAGTCTAAAAAAGCTCAAAGCTCTTTTTTAGATGACACTCAAAAAAAATTTAGTCCACAAGTACCTTGCCCACACCTGTTTATACATAGGGATTCCGCAGATCTAGCATCTGTTGGTAATAAGCACTACTCTATTATTAAAGTAAACTCAGTTAACTTTAAGCTTTTTAGTTCTAGACTTTTTCCTTTAGTCTTTTAACTTTAAGCACTATTAAGCTTATCTTGGACAAATCACTAAGAGAAAAATCTAAACCCAAATAGAGTTTACCTATACCTAAATAGAGTAAGGGCTTAGTATAGATTGTAGCACAATCCACCCCTCTTTAGCCCATAAATCCGTGAATTTTTTAGAACTAATTTTTCGCCAAAGATAGCACAGCAAATGAACAAATGTTACTCTATACTTCGCTTCTCTTAAGATATTGCCTCCTAGTGCTAATTTAGCTAGAAATGAGCTTATCTTTTGGAAATAATTTTATGTCTAATTGCTAGTTCTTTAGGACTTTAATTATTTGCCCTAGAGCTCGTTCCCATAATTACCTTAACTTTTACGTGGTTATCTGTAATTCTTATAGATGTATTCTGCAAACCATCTCTAGCACTTATGAAAAAAATCTCCAAGCTTATAACTTGGAGATTTTTTCATAATTAGCTATAGTCTTTAGCAGACTAAACTTAATTATTGTAATACTGAGTTAGTAGCTTTACCTGTTTCTACCACTTCTTTAATGTTGTTTAAAGTAGTTTCAGAAATTGAAGTTAAAGCTTCTTGTGTTAAGAACGCTTGGTGACCAGTTAATAATACACGTGGGTTCGCGATTAAACGTAAGTATAGGTCATCACCTAAAACTACTGAAGATTTATCTTCGAAGAATAAAGCTTGTTCGTTTTCATATACGTCTAGACCTAAACCTGCTAATTTACCAGCACGGATTGCTTGTAATGCAGCTTCAGTGTCTAATAAACCACCACGGCTAGCGTTGATTAATAATACGCCATTTTTCATTTTGTCAAATGCTTCTTTATTTAAGAAGTGACGGTTTTCTTTGAATAATGGACAGTGTACAGAGATTACATCTGATTCTTTATAAATTGTATCTAAATCTACGTATTCTGCACCTAAATCAATTGCTGCTTGGTTTACAAATGGGTCATAGCATAATACACGCATACCTAAACCTTTTAGGATACGGATCATCGCAAAACCGATTTTACCTGTACCAATTACCCCAGCAGTTTTACCGTATAAACAAATACCTTCTAAGTTTTCGAGGTTGAAGTTTGCTTCACGTGTACGAACGTATGCACGGTGAATGTTACGGTTTAAAGAGAATAATAATGCTGCTGCGTGCTCTGCCACAGATTCAGGTGAGTAAGCTGGTACACGAACTACTTGTAAGCCTAATTCTTTAGCTGCATCTAAATCAACGTTGTTGAAACCTGCACAACGTAAAGCAATGATTTTAACGCCACGAGCTTTTAAAGCTTCTAATACTGGACGTGAAGCATCATCGTTTACGAAAATACAAACTACATCAGTGTTAGCTGGTAAGTTTGCTACGTGGTTAGCATCTAAACGATCTTCTAAGAAAGTTAAGTTGTAACCAAAATTACCATCAGCATTTACTTTGGTAAAGAATTTTTTATCGTATGATTTAGAGCTGAAAAGAGTAATGTTCATGAATTAAACTCCAATGTGTGTTGTCAATTTCGTAGGCTATTATACACTAATGCAGCCTATTGTGCACGGCAAACTCTTCACAGAAATTCACACAAAAAGAGCGATTTCACACCTCCAAATCAAAAGATTTAAAGAAGGCTTCTCACTAACAGGTGAAAAATTAATTAAAATCTTAAAAAGCTGATTATCAGTTTTTTATTATTTTCACAACAATTTTATCGTTTAGGGGTCTTAAATAATTTTTAAAAACCCTAAATACTATAGTGATTTAGTAAACAATTATTTGTGTGGATCGACAAATAAATAGTAAGTCGTAAGCTTACGATTGCTTAAGATTATGATAAATCTAACTTTAGTTAACAAGCACAGCAAGAATAAAAATAAGAATAAATAAGGTTAAATTTTTAATTTCTAATGTTTAATTTCTTACTCTTATTTCTTATTCTTATTTTGGAGTATGTAAAAAACAGGAGTAGAACGCCTTTGCTGTGGATTACTTAATCTGCACACGACTAGCAAATGTCTCTTCTACTAGCTTAATATGAGGGGCAAGAATATCAACTAAAGCCTGTATATGCGTAGGATCTGCATTTAAGCATTCTACCCAACTATAAGCTTTACCACCGGCATGCATGAATACTTCATGATTTTCTTGTCCAATTTCTTCGATCGTTTCAATACAATCAGCACTAAAACCTGGACAAATTACTACTACTTGCGCATTAGGATGAGTTTTAGCATGAGCTTCAAGACTTTGATCGGTTTGTGGTACTAACCATGGTTCTTTACCAAATACCGATTGATAGGTTTGCTGATATTGCTCTGGTTTTAAACCTAAGGTTTGAACTAAAGCTGCAGTCGTTTGCTCACATAATTCTGGATATGGATCTTTTAACTGCTCTGCAAAGCGTGTAGGAATGCCATGGTAAGAAATAAAGAGTTTATTACTTGCCGAGAAGTATTTAGAAACATCTACTTGCTTAGGATCTTGCTGTAAAAGTTTAGCTACATGCTGTTTAATACTTTGTGCTAAAGCTTGAATATAGCTTTGGTGTAAGTGGTAATCACGTACTACACTAAAACTTGGCATAAAACGTTGATTCTTATCCGCATAACCACGATTAAACTGATCAATTACTGGTAAAGTTGTTGTTGAACTAAATTGCGGATATGCTGGTAATAAGATTACATGATCCGGTTGATGTGCAAATACTTCTGGTACTACTAATTTTAGATTAGGTTGTCCATAAGTCATACCCAGAGCAACTGTCCACTGATGTTGCGGATATAACTTGGTTAATAAAACTTGTAAAGCATCACGTTGTTGCCCTGAAATAGCCATTAGTGGGCTACCTTGTTCTGTCCATACTTGGGCATAAGTTTTTGCCACTTTAGGACTGCGGAATAAGCGAATAAAACGGAGAATAATACCCCATTTAGGTTGAGGAACATCTACCACGCGTGGATCAGATAAAAACTCTCCTAAAAAACTTGATACTTCTTTAGAAGTTGGTGCTTCTGGGGTTCCCAGATTAGCTAAAATAACACTAATTTTTGCCATAATGATTATTCTCATTGCACTTAACAAGCCAAGCTCATTAAGCAGGGATAACCCCAAGTTAAATTATAAAGTCGGATAAGGATAAGTAAGAGCTAATAAAATCGTGTCTGAGTGACAGATAAGGTCATATTAGAAGTACTAAAAACGTCAAGCAAGAATAACTGATAACGTCTTCTAAGAAAGAAATGATAAAGTCGTATTAGATCAGTTAACTTTTAGCAATCTAGGTAAAATTAGATCAGTTAACTTTTAACAATCTAGGTAAAAGTAACCGTAACTCTCTTCCTTTACTTTACCTTGCTCTAATTTCCTCTACTTTCAAGTGTACCTTATTTTGTGCCTTGATTGTATCATGAATATCCCAATTCCTCAACTGTCACACAAAATACTCTAAGCACTTATCAATTTACCAAAACTCTCGCATAACTACCAAGACATCTCATTTCTCACTCCTTTAGCTTTGACAAGTGGTAATACTTGGATAAAATACTGTTGCTTATTCTAAGCTTGATATTCGAAGAGCTTATCTAAATAAGCTTAAATAGCTTTAGTGATAGATCCGCAAAATTTTGATAGGAAATTTTACAGCAGATAATTTTGCCTTAATTGCCGCGATAAAAGCGTCTTTATGTGGCTAAAAAACTTGATTTTTCCGAAACTAGCGTTATTTTATCAGCGTAGGGATTTTGCGAGAGATCTTAGAGCCTACTAGAAAAATGTTACTTTTGATAGTTTAATGTTAGTTATTTCTATTAAAGCTATTTTTAAACTACCAAAGTCAGCTAATTTAAATCTTCGTAGGGTCACAAGCGGCAAAATTTATTCCTACAAGGTATAATATAATGAGATAAATTTGCCTATGAGTAGCTTATAAGAGAGAAACTCTCCT